>CAJPFZ010000181.1 GCA_905339355.1 Burkholderiaceae bacterium | reverse complement strand
ATCGTGCCCTGGTTCTTCACGATGATCGACTCGTCGCTCATCGCCGGCATGTAGGCGCCGCCTGCCGTGCACGACCCCATCACGACGGCGATCTGCGGAATGCCCAGTGCGCTCATTTGCGCCTGGTTGTAGAAGATGCGGCCGAAGTGGTCGCGGTCGGGGAACACCTCGTCCTGGTTCGGCAGGTTGGCGCCACCCGAATCGACGAGGTAGATGCAGGGCAGGCGGTTCTGCTGCGCGATCTCCTGCGCGCGCAAGTGCTTCTTCACTGTCATCGGGAAGTAGGTGCCGCCCTTCACGGTCGCGTCGTTGCACACGACCATGCAATCCACCCCCGAGACGCGGCCGACGCCGGCGATCAGACCGGCGCCCGGCGCTTCGCCGTTGTACATGCCGAAGGCGGCGAGCGGGCCGACCTCGAGGAATGGCGTGTCCGGGTCGAGCAGCATCTCGACGCGCTCTCGCGGCAACAGCTTGCCGCGGGCGACATGCTTGGCACGCGGGCCTTCGCCGCCACCCTGCACGACCTTCGCCAGCTGCACGTTGAGATCCTCGACCAGCGCACGCATGGCGGCCGCGTTGGCCTTGAAGTCCTCGGTGCGCGGGTTCAGCTTCGACACAAGCACGGGCATGGAATCGTCTCCTCTGGTCCCTCTTCCCCGCGCAGCGATGGGGTCGGGCAAGGGGCTGCGCGCAGCATAGCCCTCGCCCGGCTCCCTCCCTCGCCACAGGGTGGGCTGGCGCCAAGCTTAGAGGCTCGGCCGAGACAATGGCTGCCACTTGGGTTGCAATTCGCGCCACGCCGGGCAACACTCGCCGTCATGGCCACCGCCCGCCCCGCATCGCCGTTCCGGCCCGAGCGCATCGCCGCCACGCCGATGGCGTTCGTACGCGCCATCGTGCGGGGCTACGAGAAGCACGGGGTCGATCCGTCGCAGGCGCTCAGGCAGGCACAAATCACGCCAGCACAGTTGAAGAAGGCAGACGCCCGCATCACCGCCGCGCAGATGGAAACCATCTCCGCCTTCGCGATGCGGGAGCTCGACGACGAGGCGCTCGGCTGGTTCTCGCGCAAGCTGCCCTGGGGCAGCTACGGCATGCTGTGCCGCGCCTCCATCACCTC
Source organism: Burkholderiaceae bacterium (assembly GCA_905339355.1). Lineage (GTDB taxonomy): Bacteria > Pseudomonadota > Gammaproteobacteria > Burkholderiales > Burkholderiaceae_C > Albitalea. Next base: position 17,309 of record CAJPFZ010000181.1, on the reverse strand, counting down.
GCCCGACCTGGGCGTCGCGCTCAAGCGCTGGTGCCGCCACCACCGCTTGCTCACCGACGACATCGTCCTGCACCTGGAGCGGCACGGCGACCAGGCGCGCTTGTGCATCGCCGAGCACCGGCGGCTCGGCTCGCTGCGCGAGTTCTGCCTCGTGACGAGCCTGCGCTTCGTGCACGGCTTCGCCTGCTGGGCCATCGACTCGCGCATTGGGCTCGCGCAGGCGCAGTTCCCATTCGCGGCGCCGCCGCACCAGGGGGTGTACCCGCTGCTGTTCCCGGGCCCGGTCTACTTCAACGCCGCACAGGCGGGCTTCAGCTTCGACGCGCAGTACCTCGCGATGCCGCTGCGCCGCGACGAGCAGGCGCTGCAGCTGATGCTCCAGCGGGCGCTGCCGCTCACGGTTCTGCAGTACAGGCGCGACCGGCTGCTGGTGCAGCGGGTGCGCGAGCTGCTGCGCGAGCGCAGCGCCGAGCTGGTCAGCGCCGACGCGTTGGCGCGCGAACTCAACATCTCCACGCGCACCCTGCACCGCCAGCTGCGCGACGAGGGCGCCGCGCTGCAGCCGCTGAAGGACGAGGTGCGGCGACAGCTCGCGATCGACCTGCTGCGGCGCACCACGCGCCCCGTCAAGCAGATCGCCTACGAGGTCGGGTTCGCCAACGAGAAGAGCTTTGCGCGGGCCTTCCGCGCATGGACGGGTTCGTCGCCGAGCGAGCTGCGCCCGCCCAAACCCGGGTGACTCGCAGGGCCGCCCCGGTTCGCGGCATCATCGCGCCATGAGCAGCCGAAGCACCCCCGTGGGCCATGAGGATCTGGCCGCGATCGCGCGAGACGCGATGATCGAACGCGGCCTGCTGCCGGAGTTCTCGCCAGCGGTACTCGCCGAGACGCGCACGCTCGACGCGTCGCCGGCGCGGCGTGATGCTCCCGCAGGTTCCGCGCGCGATCTGACACACCTGCCGTGGTCGTCGATCGACAACGACGATTCGCGCGACCTCGACCAGCTGACCGTGGCCGAGGCGCTTGCCGGCGACGTGGTGCGCCTGCTGGTCGCGATCGCCGACGTCGACGGGCTGGTCAAGGCCGGCTCGGCCACCGATGGGCACGCCGCCGCCAACACGACCTCGGTCTACACCGCGGCGCGCATCTTTCCGATGCTGCCGGAGCGCTTGTCGACCGACCTCACCTCGCTCAACGAAGAGCAGGAGCGCCTCGCGATGGTGATCGACATGACGATCGCCGCCGACGGCAGCGTCGTCGAGTCCGAGGTCTACGGCGCCTGGGTACGCAGCCGCGCCAAGCTGACGTACAACGGCGTCGCGGCCTGGCTCGACGGGCTCGCGCCGGCGCCCGACAAGCTCGCCGCCGTGCCGGGGCTCGACGATCAACTGCGGCTGCAGGACCGCATCGCGCAGGCGCTGCTGCGCCAGCGCCGCCAGCGCGGCGCGCTCGGCCTCGCGACACCGCAGGCGCGGCCGGTGTTCGACAAGGGCGTGCTGATCGACCTGCAGCCCGACGAAAAGAACCGCGCCAAGGAGCTGATCGCCGACTTCATGATCGCCGCCAACGGCGCCACCGCGCGCTTCCTCGAATCCAAGCGCTTCCCGTCGCTGCGGCGGCAGCTGCACGCGCCGCGCCGCTGGGAGCGCATCGTGCAGCTCGCGGCCGGCCTTGGCGAGCGCCTGCCCGACGAGCCCAGTGCGCCGGCGCTCGAAGCCTTTCTCGCGAAGCAGCGGCAGGCCGATCCGGGCGGCTTCGGCGACACGTCGCTTGCAGTCGTCAAGCTGCTCGGTTCGGGCGAGTACATGGTGGCGCCCGCGGGCGAACCCGGCGGCATGCATTTCGGGCTCGCAGTCAGCGACTACACGCACTCGACGGCTCCGAACCGTCGCTATCCGGATCTGATCACGCAGCGGCTGGTGAAGGCGGCTCTGGCCGGCGAGGCCGCGCCCTATGGCGAAGACGAACTGGCCGCGCTCGCGCGCCATTGCACGGCGCAGGAGGACAACGCTGCCAAGGTGGAGCGCCAGGTGCGCAAGGCGGCCGCCGCGGTGCTGCTGCGCCCGCGCATCGGCGAGCGCTTTCGCGCCGTCGTCACCGGCGCCTCCGACAAGGGCACCTGGGTGCGCATCGGCACGCCGACCGCCGAAGGGCGCGTCGTGCAGGGCTTCGAGGGCCTCGACGTCGGCGACAAGCCCGAGGTCGAGCTGGTCGCGGTCGACGTGGCGCGTGGCTTCATCGATTTCCGGCGAGCGCGCTGAGAGCACGGAGGCCGCTGATGGCTGCGATCGGTTTCGCCGTCTTCGACACCGCGATCGGCGCCTGCGCCGTGGCTTGGGGCGAACGCGGCATCGTCTCGATGCAGTTGCCGGAGGGTGACCCCGCGAGCTTGCGCGAGCGCATGCGCCGGCGTCACGGCGATGCGATGGAATCGGCGCCGCCGCCGCCAGTGCAGCGGGTCATCGATGGCGTCGTTGCGCTGCTTGACGGCCAAGCCGTCGACTTGTCGGCGGTGCCGCTGGACATGGCGCAGGTGCCCGAGTTCAACCGGCGCGTCTACGAGATCGCGCAGCGCATCCCGCCTGGGCGCACGCTGACCTACGGCGAGATCGCCGCGCAACTCGGTGACCCCGGGCTCGCGCGTGCCGTGGGGCAGGCGCTCGGACGCAACCCGTTCGCGCCCGTGGTGCCTTGCCACCGCGTGCTCGCGGCCGGCGGCAGGCCGGGCGGCTTCTCGGCACGCGGCGGTGTCACGACCAAGCTGCGCATGCTGGAAATCGAGAAGGCCCGGATCGGGGACGCAGCGGCGCCGGGCTTGTTCGACGATCTGGGTTGACCTGCCGCGCGAAACCTGCGCAGCGGGAGCACTACCTCGGAAACAACTCGCTCTCCGTCCACCCCAGCGCCGCCATCTCGGCGACGCGCAGGTGCGCCTCACTCGGCATCAGAAACTCGTCGAGCTGCGGCGGCTTGACGGCAGTGCCGGCGAGCATCGCGTGCGCCTGGCCGCGGTGATGCACCTGATGGTTGAGCAAATGCGCGATGACGTGGCCGCGGCGCTCGTGCTGGACGTGGTCGCCGCGGTCCAGCGCGATCACCTCGTCAAGCTGCGCCGCCGACAACGCCTCGAGCAAGGCGATGAAGCGGGCATCGGCACGCGCCTGCGCTCGCGCCAGCTCGGCCACGGTGCCGCAGGGAACAAAGGCGCTCCACTGCCTTTCCATGTCGGCCTCGCCGTGCAGCGCGGCCAGGTAGTAGAGATCGACCGCAAGGATGTGGTTGAGCGTCTCGGCCAGACTCGGGAAGAAGCCGGTGCGCGGCGCGTGGAATTCGTCGCGCGGCAGCGGCGCCATGGCGGCGTGCAGGCGGTGGTTGGCCAGGCGGTTGGCGCACACCTGGCTGCGCAGAAAGGGCAGCAACTCCATCAGCCCGGCTTCTTCTTTGCCGGCTTTGGCGCCACCGTGCCGCCCGCCTCCTTCCAGGCGGTGAAGCCACCGCCGATGTGCGCCACGCGCGCGAGGCCCATGTCCATCAGCGTGCGCGTGGCGAGCGCCGAGCGCCAGCCGGCCGCGCAGAACAGCACGTACTCCTTGTCGTGCGCGAACTCCTCGCGGTGGTAGGGCGACTCCGGGTCGACCCAGAACTCGAGCATGCCGCGCGGCGCGTGGATCGCGCCGGGGATCACGCCTTCGCGCTCGAGCTCGCGCACGTCGCGCACGTCGACGAACTGGATCCCCGGGTCACCATGCAGCGCCTTGGCCTGGTCTGGGGTGTAAGTGGTGATGAGCTCCATCGCCTCATCGACCAGTGCCTTCGAGGTTTTCTTCATCAGAACGGCCCTTTCGCAAGCCAGCGCTCGATCTGCGCGCGGCGATCGTTGCCCCAGAAGGGCTCCTTGTCGACGATGAAGAACGGCGCGCCGAACACGCCCGCGGCGATCGCCGCATCGTTGGCCGACTTCAGCCGCGCCTTCCACACCGGATCGTTCCACACCGCCTCGGCCTCGACGGGATCGATGCCGAACTCCGCCGCCAGTTCCGCGAGCCGCGCCGGATCGCTCAGGTCCACGCCGCGGGTGAAATAGGCTCGCAGGCCATGCCGCCCCCATTGGGTGGCGGTGGCCGGCTCCTTGTCGTGCAGCCACCAGAACACGCGCGCCGCGTTTTGCGTGGGGATGGGAAACTTCTCCGGATTCTTCAGCGGAACGCCTTCAAACCGTGCCGAGCGCTCGAAGTCGCGCAGCGCGTATTCGCGCTTGATGGGGTAGTCGACCGGGCTCTTCAGCTCGGCGGCCTTGAAGGTGACGCCGAGCAGGATCGCGTTCCATTGCACCGTGCGGCCATGCCGCGCGGCCAGCGCCTCGATCCACTCGGAGGCGATGTAGGAGTACGGCGAGGAGAAGTCGAAGTAGAACTGGATCGCGCTCGCTTGCATGGTGCAGTCACCCTACTCCAAGGCGCGGTGGGCGACAAGGCCGGGTGCCCTGATGCGCCACGCTCACTTGCGCCAGAACGCCGGCGTGAGCAGCACCAGGAAGGACAGCATCTCCAGCCGGCCGAGCATCATCGCAATCGTGCAGACCCAGGTCTGGAAATCGCTCAGGCCGGCGAAGTTGCCCGCCGGGCCGACCTCGTTGAGGCCCGGGCCCATGTTGTTGACACTGGCCACGATCGCACTGAACGCCGTGTCGAACGGCATGTCGGACAGCAGCAGAACCATTGTCCCGAACATGATCGTCGCGCCATAGACCAGCATGAAGCCGAGGATCGCGAACAGAATGGCCGGGCTGACCGCTGTATCGCCGAACTGCAGCGGATGTACGGCGTTCGGGTGCACGATGCGTGCCATCTCGCGCCGCGCATGCTTGACCAGAATGATCACGCGGACCATCTTGATGCCCGCACCGGTGGAGCCGGCGCTGGTCGCGATGCCCGACAGCAGCAGCATGAGGATCGGCGCGAAGACGGGCCACTTCGTGTAGTCGGTGGTGGCGTAGCCGGTCGTGGACGCGATCGACACCAGATTGAACGTCGCCTTTCGCAGCGCCTCCAGTGGTTCGGCGTAGATTCCCTTGACCAGCAGCAGCCCGGTGACGAAGAGGCTCGAACCGATCAACAGCCCGAGCGTGCCGCGCAGCTCCGGGTCGCGCCACAGCGGCTGGATGCTGCGCTTGCGCATCGCCACGAAATACAGCGCGAAGTTGCAGCTCGCCAGCATCATGAACGAAATGCAGATCCACTCGAGCAGCGGCGACTCAAAGTACGCAAAGCTCGCGTCGTGCGACGACAGCCCGCCCAGACTGAGGGTCGTGAACATGTGCATCCAGGCGTCGAGCGAGCTCATGCCACCGATCCAGTAGAGGAACACGCACAGCAGCGACAACCCGCTGTACACCGTCCAAAGACCCTTGGCGGTCTCGGCGATGCGCGGCGTCAGCTTGGTGTCCTTCATCGGACCGCTGGTCTCGGCACGCAGCAACTGGCTGCCGCCGATGCCCAACAGCGGCAGGATCGCCACCGCCAGCACGAGGATGCCCATGCCGCCCATCCACTGCAGGAAGCATCGCCACAGGTTGATCGAGCCGGGCAGCGAATCCAGCCCCGTCAGCACGGTGGAGCCGGTGGTGGTCAAGCCCGACATCGCCTCGAAGTACGCGTCGGTGAACGACATCGGCGTGGCGGTGTCCGCGAAGTAGAGCATCAGCGGCAGGCTCGCGAACAGCGGCAGGCCGGTCCACGCAAACGACACCAGCAGCACGCCGTCGCGCCGCTGCAGCTCGCGGCGCTGGCGGCGCCCGGCCAGCCACATCGCGAGGCCAGCGAAGAAGGTGAGCGCGATGGCGGGCGGGTAGGCCGCCGTCGCGGCGTCGCCGATCGCGACCGACACGCCGAGCGGCACCAGCATCGTGGCGGAGAACACCATCACGATGGCGCCGAGCAGTCCGACAACGGGCAGCAGATTGACCATGGGAGTGGATTCTCAGCGACCGCGCGCGGGCGCAAAACGCGACGCGAGCCGCATCGCTAGAAGTACATCGCGCCGACCTGGAACAGCTTCTCCACGTCGCGCACCATGCGCTTGCGCGGCAGGAAGACGACGACGTGGTCGTCGGCCTCGATGACCGTGTCGTGGTGCGGAATGATCACGCGCGCCTGCGCGCCCTCGCCGCGGACGATGGCGCCGATCTGCGCGCCGGGCGGCATCGGCAGCTCCTCGATGCGCCGGCCCACCACCTTGGACGACTTGCGGTCGCCGCGCGCCACCGTCTCCAGCGCCTCGGCGTCGCCGCGGCGCAGGCTGTGCACCACCTCCACGTCGCCGCGCCGCACGTGGGCCAGCAATTCGCCGATCACCGTCTGCGATGGCGACAGCGCGATGTCGATCTGCGTGCCCTGCACCAGGTCGGCGTAGGCCTTGCGGTTGATCAGCGCCAGCACCCGCTTGGCGCCCATGCGCTTGGCCAGCAGGCAGGCCATGATGTTGTCTTCGTCGTCGCTGGTCAGCGCGAGGAAGAGGTCGGTGTCGTTGACGTGTTCCTCCTCGAGCAGCTCCTCGTCGGTGGAGTCGCCGCACAGCACCAGCGTGTCCACCGGCAGCTGCGTCGTCAGGTACTCGCAGCGCTTGGGGTCGTGCTCGAGGATCTTGACGCGGCACTCGCCGCGCAGCTGGCGCGCCAGGCGCAGCCCCACCTTGCCGCCGCCGGCGATCATCACCCGCTTGACCGGCTGGTCGCGCCGGCGCAGCGTTTCCAGCACGCGGCGGATGTCCTTGGTGGCCGCCAGCACGAACACCTCGTCGCCCGGCTCGATGCGCGTCTCGCCCTCGCAAAGCACCTGGCGGTCCTTGCCGCTCTCGTCCATGCGGTAAATGGCGACGAAGCGCATGTCGATGTTCGGCACCAGCTGCGGCAGCTCGGAGATGACGTGCCGCACCATCGGCCCGCCGCTGATCGCGCGCACCGCGATCAGGCTCACCAGGCCGTCGGCGAACTCCAGCACCTGCAGCGCCTCGGGATAGGCGATCAGCTTGCGGATGTAGCGCGTGAGCGACTCCTCGGGGCAGATCACCTCGTCGACCGCGAAGCCGGCGCGGCTCATCAGCGGCCCCGACTCGGGAAACTCCGGCGAGCGGATGCGCGCGATGGTGGTCGGGATGTTGAACATGTCGTGCGCGACCTTGCAGGCAACGAGGTTGGTCTCGTCGAGTGCCGCGCAGGCGATCAGCATGTCGGCGTCCTGCGCGCCGGCCTCGCTCAGCACCGAGGGCTGGATGCCGTTGCCGACCACGCCGCGCAGGTCGAGCCGGTCCTGCAGCACACGCAGGCGGTCGGGGTCCATGTCGACCATCGTGATGTCGTTCTTCTCCGACACCAGGCTCACCGCCACGCTTTCGCCGACACGGCCGGCGCCGAGGATGATGATGTTCATGCGAGCCGCCCCACCACGGCCAGCGTGCGGTAGCGCACCACCACCGCGCCGGCCTGCGCGTGCTGGGCGAAGACGGCCTCGACCCGCTGGCGTACTGACTCGCCCGCCGCGCTGTCGCGTTCGGGCATGTATGAACGGGAGAACACGAGGCTCACGAGTCCGGCGGCATCCAGGCGGTGCTGGTTGGGAAGCTCGATCGTGTGGGTTTGCGCCGAACCGAAGAACAGCGGCACCTTGGACAGGTCCTCGTGCGCCAGCAGCGCGCCTCGCTTGGTACCGCCAAACTCGGCGAACACGTCTTCGAGCGCCACGTGCAGCGGGTCCTCGTGCAGCCGGTCGTTCCAGATCAGCGCGACCTGGCCCGCGGGCCGAAGGATGCGTGTGAACTCGCGCCGCGCCAGCGGAACATCGAACCAGGGAAAGGCCTGCGCGGCGGTCACGAGGTCGACCGACTGCGGTCCGAGCGTGGTCGCTTCGGCCGTGCCGGCAAGGCTGCGGTAGCCGGCAAACCCGCCGAGCAGCGTGTCGGCAGCGGCGCGCATCTCGTCGCTCGGCTCGACCGCTGCGACGCGGTGGCCGCGCTCGAGCAGGCCGCGCGTCAAGAGGCCGGTGCCGGCGCCGATGTCGGCCACGTCCGCGTTCGGCGGCAGCGCGCCCAGCGAGGCGAGCTGCTCGAACAGCGCGTCAGGGTAGGCCGGGCGCGACGCCACGTAGTGCGCCACCTTGGCGGAGAACACGGCGCTCGCGCCGCCGTCGCACGCATACTGTTCGCGCAAGCGTGCAGCGCTTTCCTCGCTCATGCCAATGCCCGCCCGATGAGGATCTTCTGCACGTCGCTCGTGCCTTCGTAGATCTGGCACACCCGCACGTCGCGGTAGATGCGCTCGACCGGGAAGTCGTTGACGTAGCCGTAGCCGCCGAAGACCTGGATCGCCGCGCTGCACACCGACTCCGCCATTTCGCTGGCGAAAAGCTTGGCCATCGCCGCTTCCTTGAGGCACGGCAGGCCGGCATCCTTCAGGCTCGCCGCGTGGTGGATCAGCTGCCGCGCCGCCTCGATCTTCGTGGCCATCTCGCCGAGGCGGAACTGCACCGCCTGGTGCTCGAAGATCGGCTGGCCGAAGGCCACGCGCTCCTTGCTGTACTGCAGCGCCGCCTCGAAGGCCGCGCGTGCCATGCCGACACTTTGCGCGCCGATGCCGATGCGCCCGCCCTCCAGACCCGACAGCGCGATCTTCAGGCCCTGGCCTTCGTCGCCGATCAGGTTGGCCGCCGGCACGCGGCAGTTCTCGAACAGGATCTGCGCGGTGTCGCTCGCGTGCTGGCCCATCTTCTCTTCGATGCGCGCGACGATGTAGCCAGGTGTGGCCGTCGGCACGATGAAAGCGCTGATGCCCTTCTTGCCGGCGGCCTTGTCCGTCACCGCCATCACGATCGCCACGTCGCCGTTCTTGCCGCTCGTGATGAACTGCTTGACGCCATTGAGCACGTAGTCGCCGCCGTCCTTCACGGCGGTGGTCTTGAGGCCATCGGCCTGCGAGCCGACATGCGGCTCGGTCAGGCAGAAGGCGCCCAGCATCTCGCCGCGGGCGAGCGGCTTGAGCCACTGTTCCTTTTGCGCGTCGCTCGCCCAGGCCATCAGGATCGAGCACACCGGGCAGTTGTTGACGCTGACCACGGTGGAGGTGGCGCCGTCTCCGGCGGCGATTTCCTCCAGGATCAGCGCGAGGCTCAGGTAGTCGAGGCCCGCGCCGTCCCATTCGGTGGGCACCGCCACGCCATAGCAGCCGAGCTCGGCCAGGCCGCGCAGCTCGTCCTTCGGGAAGTGGCCGTCGCGGTCCCACTGCGCCGCCTGCGGTGCGATGCGGTCCTGCACGTAGGCGCGCACGGCGTCCTGCACGGCACGGTGGTCTTCACTCAGCAGCATGGGGTTCACCAATCGATGGTCGAGCCATCGTGATTCAGGAAGCGGCCATTGTCGGTCGATGCGAGGCCCGACAGGACGCGTCGCATGTCCGCGACGCTGTCTTGCACCGGCAGCTCGGCGCCGGTGCCGCCCATGTCGGTCTGGACCCAGCCGGGGTGGAAGCTGACGCAGACGGCGCGGCCGGCGAGCGCGATCGACGCGTCTTTCAACACCGAGTTGACGGCCGCCTTGGAAGCGCGGTAGAGCCACCCCGAAGTCGATGTGCGCGCGCCAAGGGCGCCCATGCGCGACGACAGCACCGCAAGCTTCGCGCCGGGCGCCAGCGCGTCGGCGAGCTGCGGAATCACGCGCATCGGGCCCAGCACGTTGGTGTGCATCACCGCATCGAACTCGGCCTCGCTCGGCGGCTGCAGGCCGCTCGTTCGCGGGCCGAAGACGCCGGCGCAGACGATCACCGTGTCGAAGTGCAGGCCCTCGATCTGCCAGCCGAGGCGCGACGCGCTTTCCGCGCTCGCAACATCGAGCGCGATCGCCGAGGCGCCGAGCGTTCGCAGCACGGCGAGGCCCTCTTCGCTGCGCGCGGTGGCCCAGACACCCTCGCCGGCCGCACGGTACTGGCGAACGAACTCCAGCCCGATGCCCCGCGAGGCACCGATCACGAGGACGTTCATGCCACCCGTTCCTTCACAAGGATGGTGCCGCGCGCCACGACTGCGAGCTTGTCATGGGCGACCGATGCCGAACCGTCGAGGTGGGCCAGCAGGCCCTGCAGCTTGCTGTTCCACTGCACCGCCGAGACGTGCCAGCGCAGGCTCACCTCCTGCTCGGCGAACACCGGCCCCTTGAACGCGAAATTCATGTTCAGGCACAGCATCTCGCGCCGCACGCCGTCGTCGCTGCGCGAGAAGTGCGTGGCCAGCACGCCCATCAGGATCGCCGCCGTGTGCTGGCCGCTGGCGATGATCTCGCCGAAGCGCGCCCGCTGCGCCACCGCGCGGTCGGTGTGCAGCGGATTTTCGTCGTGGCTCATCGTCGCGAAGGCGACGATCTCGTCGCGCGAGACCCGCACGGTCTTGTTGACCGTTTCGCCTTCGGCGATGAAACGCTGCGCGTCCTCGATCTGCACGCTCAGATCAGCTCCACGGCCATGGCGGTGGCCTCGCCGCCGCCGATGCACAGCGCCGCCACGCCCTTCTTCAGCCCGCGCTTGCGCAGCGCGCCGAGCAGCGTGACCACGATGCGCGCGCCGCTGGCGCCGATCGGGTGGCCGAGCGCGACCGCGCCGCCGTGCACGTTGACGATCTCGTGCGGCAGCTTGAACTCGGCCATCGCGGCCATCGTGACCGCGGCGAAGGCTTCGTTCACTTCCCACAGGTCCACGTCCTTGGCGGCCCAGCCTGTCTTCTTCAGCACCTTGTCGATCGCGCCGACCGGGGCCGTGGTGAACCACTCGGGCGCCTGCGCGTGCACCGCATGGGCGAGGATGCGCGCGATCGGCTTGCAGCCGAGCTTCATCGCGGTCGATTCGCGCATCAGCACCAGCGCGGCGGCGCCGTCGGAGATGCTGGACGAGGTGGCGGCGGTGATGGTGCCGTCCTTCTTGAACGCGGCCTTCAGGCTCGGGATCTTCTCAGGCTTGGCCTTGAACGGCTGCTCGTCGGCCTTGATCACGGTGTCGCCGGCCTTGCCCGGCAGCGTGACCGGCGCGATCTCCCAGGCGAAGCTGCCGTCTTCGTTGGCCTGCTTGCTGCGCGCGGTGGAAGCGATCGCGAACTGGTCCATCGCCTCGCGGGTGAAGCAGTACTTGCCGACGCAGTCTTCGGCGAACACGCCCATCGCCTTGCCGACGCCGCCCGGCAGCTTGTCGTAAGCGTCTTCCAGGCCGTCGAGCGCCATGTGGTCGTAGAACTGCGTCACGCCGTACTTCACGCCCTTGCGGATGAAGCTCAGGTGCGGCGCGTTCGTCATGCTCTCCATGCCGCCGGCCACGATGATTTCAGCCGTCTCGGCGCGCAGCATGTCGTGCGCGAACATCATCGTGCGCATGCCCGAGCCGCACATCTTCGACAGCGTGACCGCGCCGGCCGACTGCGGCAGGCCCGCGCCGAGCGCGGCCTGGCGCGCCGGGGCCTGGCCCTGGCCGGCCATCAGGCAGTTGCCCAGCAGCACCTCGTTGACCGCGTCGCCGGTGATGCCGGCACGCTCCACGGCCGCCCTCACGGCCACGGCGCCGAGCTGGTGCGCGGCGAGCGACGAGAAGTCACCGAGCAGGCCGCCGATGGGCGTGCGGGCCGCGGAGACGATGACGATGGGGTCTTGACTCTGGGACATGGTGAACTCCTTTGGATGACGGGAACGGCTCACTCGACGGCCGCCTCGGCGGCCAGCGCCGCTTCGCGCAGCCGGCGCTGGTGCTTGAAGCGCTTGGCGGCTTCGTAGGGGAAGACATCATGCACATGCCCTGCCAGGATGCGCTCCTTGTGGCTTTGCCAGAACGACGCATCCAGCAGGTCGGCGTGGTGTTTCATGAACACCTCGCGGATGGTCGGGTTGCCGAGCAGGAAGGGTCCGAAGGTCTCGGGAAAGACATCCTTCGGGCCGACGCGGTACCAGACCTCTCCCGACATCTCTTCTTCCTCGTTGCGCGGCTCGGGCACGCGGCGGAAGTTGCACTCGGTCAGGTACTCGATTTCGTCGTAGTCGTAGAACACGATCTTGCCGTTTCGGGTGACGCCGAAGTTCTTGAACAGCATGTCGCCCGGGAAGATGTTGGCCGCGACCAGGTCCTTGATCGCGTTGCCGTATTCGACGACGGCGCGCTCGATCTGCTCGCGCGTCGCGTCTTGCAGGTAGATGTTCAGCGGCACCATGCGGCGTTCGATATAGAGGTGGCGGATCACGAGATCCTCGCCGTCCTCCTCGATCAGGCTGCCGCAGAAATGTTTCAGCTCGTCGATCAGCTCGTCCTCGAAGCGCCCGCGCGGAAAGGCCACGTTCGAGTACTCCAGCGTATCGGCCATGCGCCCCACCCGGTCGTGCTGCTTGACGATGAGGTACTTGCTCTTGATGATCTCGCGCGTGGTGTCCTTCTGCGGCGGGTAGAAGTCCTTGATGACCTTGAAGACGAAGGGGAAGGACGGCAAGTCGAACACCAGCATCACCATGCCCTTGATGCCGGGCGCGATGCGGAAATGGTCGCTCGAATGGCGCAGGTGGTAGAGGAAGTCGCGGTAGAAGAGGTTCTTGCCCTGCTTGTGCAGGCCGATCGCGCTGTAGATCTCCGAGCGCGGCTTGCGCGGCATCATCGAGCGCAGGAACTGCACGTAGGCCGACGGCACCTCCATGTTGACCATGAAGTAGGCCCGCGCGAAGCTGAACAGCATCTGCAGGTCGTCCTCGCCGAACAGCACGGTGTCGATCGTCAGCCTGCCCTGGCCGGTGTGAAGCACCGGCAGCGCGAACGGCAGCTCCCAGAAGCCATTGATCACCTTGCCGACGATGTAGCCGCCCTTGTTGCGGAAGAACATGCTCGACAGCACCTGCACCTGGAAATTGGCGCGGGGACGGAAGTCGCCGAGCTGGGTCAGCACGGCGGCGAGCACGTGGTCGATGTCGCGCCCGAGGTCCTCGAACGGCAGCTCGAGCTGGAAGTTGTCGACGATGCGCATCCAGCAATCGCGCAGCGTGTCGCGTGTGGGGTAGTAGGCGCGGTAGGTCGGCAGCGAGGCGGGCTCGTCGTTCTCGATGTACTCGGTCGAGACGGCCGGGCGCACGAAGATGAAATCGTTGTTGAAGTAGCTGCGGTGCAGGATCTTCGTCGTCACCGAGTTGAAGAAGGTCTCGGCGAGTTCGGGCTGGTGGTGGTTCACCAGCAATCCGATGTAGTGGAGCTTGATCTGCTGCCACACGTCCATCGACAGCGCGCCGGCGTTGAACTCGGTCTGCAGCCGCTCGGCGCCTTCGTCCACCCGCTTGTCGTAGAACTCGATGCGCTCGCGCTGCGCGTGCTGCTGGCCGTGCCAGTCGGCGCGCTCGAAGCGTGCCTGGGCCGAGGCGCTCGCCTCCTGGAACAGCCGGTAGTGCCGGTTGAAGCCCTCGAGCATCGCCTGCGCGATGTCGAACGCCCGGCTGTCGCTGAGCGCGCGCGGAAACATCGAGGGCCGCATCAGGGTTCCTTGGCGGCGCCGTAGCGGCCATGCACCGCCGCCAGCGACTTCTCGTAGGCGGGATGCACGTCGTCGCAGCCGCCCACCGTCATCGTCAGGTCGCGCAGCAGGCCGTCATGCAGGCCGTAGACCCAGCCGTGCACGACCACCTCCTGGCCGCGCTGCCAGGCGTCCTGGACGATGGTGGTCTGGCAGACGTTGAGCGCCTGCTCGACCACGTTCAGCTCGCACAGCGCATCGACACGCTGCTCCGCCGGCACGCTGTCGAGCCAGGTTTGATGGCGGTTGCGGACGTCCTGCACGTGGCGGATCCAGTTGTCGGCCAGGCCGATGCGCCGGTCTTCCAGCGCCGCCCGAACACCTCCGCAATTGGAATGGCCGACGACGATGATGTGTTTGACCTGAAGCACATCGGTGGCGAACTGGATCACCGACAGGCAGTTCAGGTCGGAGTGCACCACCACGTTGGCGACGTTGCGATGCACGAACAGCTCGCCGGGCAGCAGGTTCACCAGCTCGTTGGCCGGCACGCGGCTGTCGGCGCAACCGATCCAGAGGTATTGCGGCGCCTGTTGCTGCAGCAGCGCGGTGAAGAAGCCGGGGCTGGCGGCTTCGACCTTCTTCGCCCAGTGCCGGTTGTTGTCGAGCAGATCCTGGAGTGGGGTGGTCATGATGTTGCAGTGCGGCAATTCCCGGCGAGTTTACCGGCGGCGGGTCCGGCCCGTCACCGGGATGTCTTCACCCCCGTGGAATCGGCCGCCGCCCTACATCGTCTCGGCGAACAGCTCGCGCCCGATCAGCATCCGGCGGATCTCGCTGGTGCCCGCGCCTATCTCATACAACTTCGCGTCGCGCCACAGCCTGCCCAGCGGGTACTCGTTGATGTAACCGTTGCCGCCGAAGATCTGGATGCCCTCGCCGGCCATCCAGGTCGCCTTTTCGGCGCACCACAGGATCACGCTCGCGCAGTCCTTGCGCACCTGGCGCACATGCTCGCTGCCGAGCAGATCGAGGTTCTTGCCCACCGTGTAGCAGAAGGCGCGGGCGGCCTGCAGCACGGTGTACATGTCGGCCACCTTGCCCTGGATCATCTGGAACTCGCCGATGCTCTGGCCGAACTGCTTGCGGTCGTGGATGTAGGGCACCACGTTGTCCATCACCGACTGCATGATGCCCACCGGCCCGGCGGCCAGCACCGCGCGTTCGTAGTCGAGCCCGCTCATCAGCACCTTGGCGCCGCCGTTGAGCGTGCCCAGCACGTTCTCCGCCGGCACTTCGACGTTGTTGAACACCAGCTCGCCGGTGTGGCTGCCGCGCATGCCCAGCTTGTCGAGCTTTTGCGCGATCGAGAAGCCCTTCATGCCCTTTTCGATCAGGAAGGCCGTCACGCCGCGCGCGCCGAGCTCGGGCTCGGTCTTCGCGTAGACCACGAGCGTGTCGGCGTCGGGGCCGTTGGTGATCCACATCTTGGTGCCGTTGAGGAGGTAGACCCCGCCCTTGTCCTCGGCCTTGAGCTTCATGCCGATCACGTCGGAGCCGGCGCCCGCCTCGCTCATGGCCAGCGCGCCGACGTGTTCGCCGCTGATCAGCTTCGGCAGGTACTTGCGGCGCTGCGCCTCGCTGCCGTTGCGCTTGATCTGGTTCACGCACAGGTTGCTGTGCGCGCCGTAGGAGAGGCCCACCGACGCCGAGGCGCGGCTGATCTCTTCCATTGCGATCATGTGCGCGAGGTAACCCATGCCGGCGCCGCCGTACTCCTCGGGCACCGTGACGCCGAGCACGCCCAGCTCGCCCATCTTGCGCCACAAGTCCATCGGGAACTGGTCGCTGCGGTCGATCTCGGCGGCGCGGGGCGCGATCTCGGCCTGCGCGAACTCGCGCACCGCGTCGCGCAGCGAGTTGATGTCGTCGCCCAGCTGGAAATCGAGGCCTGGAAGGTTCATGCGGTGTCTCCGAAGGTTGGATTCAATGGTGGACGCCTTCGCGGCCCACCACCGTCATCACGGTCGCGGTCATCGTGGCGACCAGCTGTTCATCGGCGCCGTCGCCGGCAAACTGCACCGCGCGTGCGTCGACGACGCTGATGGTGCGCCCCGGCTTGGTGACCCGTGCGTCGAAACGAAAGCGCGGCCCGCGCGCAGGTGCGAGCAGGTTGATCTTGAACTCGATGGTCAGCACGGCGGCGTCGGCCGGCATCAGTGAAAACGCGGCATAGCCGCAGGCCGAATCGAGCGCCGCGGCGAGCATGCCGGCGTGGATGAAGCCATGCTGCTGCGTCAGCTCCTCGCGGTGCGTCATCCCGATGACGACGCGGCCCGGCTCGACCAGCTGCAGCGCAGCGCCCAGCGTGCGCATCGCCGGCTGGCGTTCGAAGGAGTCGCGCACTCGCGCGTCGAAGTTCGGGTCGCAGACTTGCATCGGAGGCGTCCGGCAGTTGACGTTTACGTAAACGTCAATCATACCGGAGCGTCGCTCCGAACCCGGCCTTGGGCCGCGGGAACCGATTCCGCGGCCCAGCCGAGAAGACGGTGGTCGCAGATGGCGGCTGGTCAGCGCGAGGCAGCCGTCTCGCGGCGACGGCGCGCGGCGAACGCGACCATGCCCAGCCCTGCGGCCATCAGCGCATAGGTCTCGGGCTCGGGCACCGCGCCCACGGCGACGTTCGAGGTCGGCGCGAAGTCGGCATTGCGCGCCAGCCCCGCGATGTTGCCGTCGATGGCCCACAGCGCCCAGGTGTAGTCCTTCGCCTCCAGGCCGTTGGACGGCAGCAGCGAGGCGGAGACGACGCCGAAGATGTCGTTGTCGCTGATCGTCGGCGCGGCGATCGGCGTCGCTCCGACGCCGGCTGTGCCGTTGGCTCGCAGCGTGACCGTCGAATTGAAGCTGACCCCCGGCACGCCGATCGGACCGAACGGGGCGTTGGCCGCGCCGCCGCGGTTGAAGCCGAAGATATAGGCGACGCCATCGGCGCCGGCGATCGGGCCCGCGGTCCTCGCGTGCAGCAGGAAGTTGTTGGCGAGCGCATCGAAGCTGACCTCGGCGGCCAGGATATCGAGCGCGCCGACCGGCGCGCCTGTGAAGCTGGGCAGGATGTCGCCGGCAGCGTCGCTGACGGCGTGGGCGTTGGCGGCAGCCGAGAGAGCGGCTGCGAGAGCGAGATGGCGAAGTGGCTGGTTCATGGTGGGTCCGAACGTGGTTGAAGGGGGCGATGTACTGCACTCGCTGCCTCACATACGGCGCCCCAGGGCGGGCGGACGCAGCCGCGGGTCGCTATCCTGTGCATTCACGGAGAACCACGTCATGGACATGTTGCCGCCCCCCGCCCTGTTTGCCGCCTTCTGCCTGGCGAGCCTCGTGCTCGCGGTGACGCCCGGGCCGGCCGTGTTCTACGTGGTCACGCGCGCGCTGGCGCAGGGCCGGCGCGCCGGGCTTGCCTCGGTGGCGGGTGTCGCGCTCGGCAACCTCGGCAACGCGCTGGGCGCCGCCGTCGGCCTGGCGGCCTTGTTCGCCGTGTCGTCGCTCGCGTTCAGCGTGGTCAAGTACGCCGGCGCCGCCTACCTGGTCTACCTTGGCTGGAAGGCGTTGCGCGCCGACGCCGGCGCGCCGATCGCGCGCTTCGAGCCGGCCGCATGGCGGCACGTGTTCCGCGACGGTTTCCTCGTCTCCTTGCTGAACCCCAAGACCGCGATCTTCTTTGCCGCTTTCCTGCCGCAGTTCATGAGCACGAGCGCTTCGGCGATCGGCCAGAGCGTGACGCTGGGCGCGACCTTCGTGCTCATCGCGGCGCTG
>CAJPFZ010000180.1 GCA_905339355.1 Burkholderiaceae bacterium | reverse complement strand
ACACCCGACCCGTACTTCATCCTGCCGCTGCTGATGGCCGCGACGAGCATGATCCAGGTGGCGCTCGGCGCCAAGCCGCCCGATCCGATGCAGGCCAAGATGATGTGGATGATGCCGCTCATCTTCTCGGTGATGTTCTTCTTCTTCCCCGCCGGCCTGGTGCTCTACTGGCTGAGCAACAACGTGCTGTCGATCGCGCAGCAGTACCTGATCAACAAGCGCATGGGTGTGCTGCACGTCTGAGCGAGAAAGCGTTCGTCCAGCTCTCGACGCCCCGCCATCGCGCGGGGCGTTTTTCGTGACGCGGCCAGGGCGGAGTCCGCGCGGCGCATGCACTGCGCGAGAATCCGCGCCATGCTCTCGCGCCGCCAGGATCCCATCGTTGCCGTGGCCACCGCGCCGGGGCGCGGCGCGGTCGGCATCGTGCGTGCGTCGGGGCGAGACCTGACGCTGCTCATCGAGGCCGTCTGCGGCCGATCCCTTGCGGCGCGCCACGCCACCTTCGTGCCGTTTCGCGCCGGCGACGGCAGCGCGATCGACCAGGGGCTGGCGATCCACTTTCCCGCGCCTCACTCGTACACCGGCGAAGACGTTCTGGAACTGCAGGCGCATGGCGGGCCGGTGGTGCTGCAGCTGCTGCTGGCGCGCTGCCTCGAGGTCGGGGCCGGCATCGGCCTGAGGCTGGCGGAGCCGGGCGAGTTCACTCAGCGCGCCTACCTCAACGACAAGCTCGACCTCGCGCAGGCGGAGGCGGTCAGCGACCTGATCGATGCGAGCACCGAAGCGGCAGCGCGTTCGGCCAGCCGCTCGCTCGCCGGCGGCTTCTCGGCCGAGGTCCATGCGCTGCGCGACCGGCTGATCACGCTGCGCATGCTGGTCGAGGCGACCCTCGATTTCCCCGAGGAGGAGATCGACTTCCTGCAGAAGGCCGACGCACGCGGCCAGCTCGCGCGCATCGTGGAGCAGCTCGACGCTCTGCTCGACCGCACGCGCCAGGGCGCGCTGCTGCGCGAAGGCATCAAGGTGGTGATCGCCGGCCAGCCCAACGTCGGCAAGAGTTCGCTGCTCAACGCGCTCGCCGGCGCGGAGCTGGCAATCGTGACGCCCATTCCCGGCACCACCCGCGACAAGGTCAGCGAGACGATCCAGATCGAGGGCGTGCCGGTCCATGTGATCGACACCGCCGGCCTGCGCGAGACGCACGACGAGGTCGAGCGCATCGGTGTCGAGCGCAGCTGGGCAGAGATCGAGGGCGCCGATGCGCTGCTGTTCCTGCACGACCTCACGCGCCTGGGCGAACCCGCCTACGACGCGGCCGATGCGGCCATCGCCGCGCGGCTGCCGGCGGCGCTCGCGCAAGCAGGCCGACTGGTGCCGGTGTTCAACAAGGCCGACGCCGCGCCGGCCAAGCGTGCGCAAGGGCTGGTCGTCTCGGCCAAGACCGGCGCCGGGCTCGACGGCCTGCGCCGGCGCCTGCTCGAACTCGCCGGCTGGCACGCGAGCCCCGAAGGCCTCTTCATCGCGCGCACGCGGCACGTGCAGGCCTTGCGCCGCACGAGTGAGCACCTGACCCTCGCGCGGGCACAGGCTGAAAGCGCCGACCCGGCGCTCGATCTGCTCGCCGAGGAGCTGCGCCTTGCGCAGATGGCGCTCGGCGAGATCACCGGCGAGTTCAGCGCCGATGATCTGCTGGGCGAGATCTTCAGCCGTTTCTGTATCGGAAAGTGAGGGAAGGCGCGAGCGTGACAAACGGCCTGGCTTTCGCGACCGGCGGCCGCGTCACCCCGGGATCGGGCGATTGTGAGCACGCATGCCCGGTCCCATAATCGCCGGCAACTGGGCCCATGCCCACGTAGCGGAGGAACGGATGGAATTCAACGACCTGGTGCAGGCCATGCAGACGCTGAACGCGGAAGACGCGTTTCGGCCGCGCCTGAACCTGGAGCAATGGCGAACGATCGCACCGTACCTGACGCGCCACGACCTACGCGCCGGCGACTTGCTGATCAAGCAGGGCGACACCGACCGGACGATGTATTTTCTCGGGCAGGGCTCGCTGCAGATCTTCGTGACCGGGGGCCCGCCCGGCAGCAACCGCATCGCGATCCTGCGCGCCGGTTCGGTGGTGGGCGAGCCGGGGCTGTTCAACGACGTGGCGCGCATGGCCAACGTCGAGGCGATGACGCCGTGCTCGCTGTGGGCGCTGCGCGGGCCGCGCCTGGAAGAGCTGGCGCAGCGCTCGCCCGCCCTCGCGCTCGAGATCCTGCGCGCCGCGGGCAGCGTGATGGCGATCCGCATGCGCGCCAACATGCAGCGCCAGGTGCCGTTCACCTGAGATCGGCGCCAGCGGTCAAAGGTCGAAGGGGCACCGCGGTGCCCCTTCGTGTTGTTGAGGCGACATGTTGCGGCGATTGCCGCCGATCAATGCCCCTCGAAGCTGACCAGCGTGAACAGGTCGAGGCCGGCTGCACGCAGTTTGTCGGAACCGTGCAGCTCCGGCAGGTCGACGATCGCCGCGCCTTCGATCACCGTTGCACCGAGCCGCTGCAGCAGGCGCATGCCGGCCATCATCGTGCCGCCGGTGGCGATGAGGTCGTCGATCAGCACGACGCGGTCGCCGGCCTTCACCGCATCGGTGTGCATCTCCACCGTGGCCGAGCCGTACTCGAGCTCGTAGGTCTCTTCCACCGTCGTGAACGGCAGCTTGCCCTTCTTGCGGATCGGTACGAAGCCGACGTTCAGCTCGTAGGCGAGCACCGAACCGATGATGAAACCGCGGGCATCGAGGCCGGCGATCGCGTCCGGGCGCACGTCGAAGTAGCGGTGCACGAACTGGTCGATCAGAACGCGGAACACCCGCGGGTTGGACAGCAGCGGCGTGATGTCGCGGAACTGCACACCCGCCGCCGGCCAGTCGGGCACGGTGCGGATGGTCTGCTTGATGTAGTCGCTCGGACTGTCGATCAGGACGTTGTGAGGCATGGCGCCGCGATTGTGAACGCGCGCCGCCGATCGCGCCACCGGCCGTGCCGACGGCGCCAGGTGCTACAGCGAGCCGAGCAGCCGCCCTTCCGCGAGCGCCAGCGGCTCCGGCAGGCCCGACAGCACCAGCGTGTCGCCGGCGGCCAGCACCACCTCGTCCGAGGGCTTGAGCACCGCGCCGGTGGAGCGGCGCAGCGACACCACGCTGACGCCGACCGCGTGCAAGGCCTGCGCCGCGAGCGTCTGGCCGACACACTCGCCCCCGGTCGGCAGCGTGACGCTGTGAAGCCGTGCGGTCTGCAGTTCGTCGACGGTGTCGTCGTCGGCACCGTGGAAGTAGCCGCGCAAGAGGCTGTAGCGTGCGTCGCGCTGGTCCTGCACGACACGGATGACGCGCCGCATCGGCACGCCCACCAGCGCGAGGGCATGGCTCGCGAGCATCAGCGAGCCTTCGACCGCCTCCGGCACCACCTCGGTCGCGCCCGCGGCGCGCAGCTTTTCGAGGTCGGCGTCGTCGATGGTCCGCACGATGACAGGCACCTTGGGCGCGTGCTCCTGCACCAGCCGCAGAATCTTCAAGGCCGAGGCGGTGTCGGGGTAGCTCACCACGACGGCGCTGGCGCGGGCGAGCCCCGCCGCCATCAGGCTCTGCAGCCGCGCCGCGTCGCCGAACACGACGCTCTGGCCGGCGGCTGCCGCCTGGCGCACCCGGTCGGGGTCCAGGTCCAGCGCCATGTAGGGGATGTGCTCGGTCTCGAGGATGCGCGCCAGGTTCTGGCCGCTGCGGCCGTAGCCGCAGATGATGACGTGGCGTTCGGTGTTGATCGCGCGCCGGGCGATCGTGGTCATCGCCACCGACTGCATCAGCCAGTCGGTCGCGCTCAGCCGCATCACGATGCGGTTGCTGTACATCACGATGAACGGCGTGGCGAGCATGCTCAGCACCATGCTCGCGAGCACCGGGCTTTGCAGGCGCTCGGGCACCAGGCCCTGCTGCGTGGCCAGCGTCAGCAGCACGAAGCCGAACTCGCCCGCCTGGGCGAGATAGAGGCCGGTGCGCAACGCGACGCCGGGCTGCGCGCCGAACGCCCGCGACAGCGCTGTGACGAGCCCGAACTTGAACAACACCGGCAGCACCGTCAACAGCAGCACCAGCGGCCAGTTGCGCAGCACCGACATCACGTCCAGCCGCATGCCGATGGTGATGAAGAACAAGCCCAGCAGCACGTCGTGGAAGGGCCGGATGTCGGTTTCCACCTGGTGCTTGTACTCGGTCTCGGCGATCAGCATGCCGGCGATGAAGGCGCCGAGCGCGAGCGACAGGCCGGCGTGTTCGGTCAGGTAGGCCAGGCCCAGCGTCACCAGCAGCAGGTTGAGGATGAACAGCTCCTCGCTCTTGCGCCGCGCCACCAGGGTGAGCCACCAGCGCATCACGCGCTGGCCGCCGACCAGCAGCACCGTGACCAGCGCAGCGGCTTTCAGCGAGGCGATGGTCAGCTCGCGCACCAGCACCTCGGGCGAGGCGCCGAGGGCGGGGATCAGCACCAGCAGGGGCACCACGGCCAAGTCCTGGAACAGCAGCACGCCCATCACGCGCCGGCCGTGTTCGCTTTCCAGCTCGAGCCGCTCGGCCATCAGCTTCACGACGATGGCGGTGCTGCTCATCGCGAGCGCCCCACCGAGCGCGATGGCGCTCTGCCAGCTCAGGCCCCAGGAGCGGCCGAGCTGGATCATCGCCCACTGCAGCAGCGCATTGCCCGCGAAGATGGTGAGGATGGTGAGCGAGACCTGGCTCAGGCCGAGTCCGAAGACCAGCTTTCGCATGCTTTTCAGCTTGGGAAGGTTGAATTCGAGCCCGATGACGAACATCAGGAACACGACGCCGAACTCCGCCAGGTACAGCACGTTGCTCGACTCGCCGGCCAGCGCCATCGCGTTGGGGCCGATCACCACGCCGACCGCCAGGTAGCCGAGCATCGGCGGCAGCCGCACGAGCCGGCACAGCACCACGCCGGCCACCGCGGCGATCAGGTACAGCAGGATCAGTTCGAGCGTGGATGCCATTCGATGGGGCTATTGTGCGGCGACGGCGGCGGCCGCAAGGCGCTGCGCTGCCGTCGCGGACCACGCCCTAGAATCAGCCCATCCTAAAGGACAAACCCCGGAACAACCCGGGCGCCGCCCCTTGCCTTCCAAACCTTCGTTCGATGCGCAGCGCGCCTTGGCGCTCGCCCACCAGACCTTCGAGATCGAGTCGCGCGCGCTGCTCGGCTTGAAGGAGCGCCAGGGCGACAGCTTCGCGCTGGCGGTCAAGACGATGCTCGACTGCAGCGGGCGGGTGGTCGTGATGGGCATGGGCAAGAGCGGCCACGTCGGGCGCAAGATCGCCGCCACGCTCGCCTCCACCGGCACGCCGGCGATGTTCGTGCATCCGGCCGAAGCGAGCCATGGCGACCTCGGCATGGTGACGCCCGGCGACGTGGTGCTCGCGATCTCCAACTCCGGCGAGGTCGACGAGCTCGCCGCCATCCTGCCGGCGCTCAAGCGCCTGAGCGTGACGCTGGTGGCGATGACCGGCCGCACCGAATCGACGCTCGCGCGGCATGCCGACATCGTGATCAGCAGCGCCGTTGACCAGGAAGCCTGCCCTATGAACCTCGCGCCGACCGCCAGCACCACCGCGCAGATGGCGCTCGGCGACGCGCTCGCGGTGGCGCTGCTCGACGCGCGCGGCTTTCGCGAAGAGGATTTCGCCCGCTCGCACCCCGGCGGCTCGCTGGGGCGCAAGCTGCTGACCCATGTGCATGACGTCATGCGCAGCGGCGACGCGGTGCCGCGGGTGGCGCCGGACTCGCCGTTCATCGAGATGATGCGCGAGATGACCAAGAAGGGCCTCGGCGCGACGGCCATTGCCGACGCCCAGGGCCACGTGCTGGGCATCTTCACCGACGGCGACCTGCGCCGCCTGCTCGAACAAGGCATGGACCTGCGCGGCCTGACCGCGCGCGACGTGATGCACCCCAACCCGCGGCTGGTGCGCGACGACGCCCTCGCCGTCGACGCTGCCGACGTGATGGAGCAGTACCGCATCACGAGCGTGCTGGTGATCGACGAGAACCGGCAGCTGGTGGGCGCGCTCAACTCCAACGACCTGATGCGGGCGAAGGTCATCTGATGGCCAGGGCGCCGGTGAGCCCGGCCGTGCGTTTCGCCCCCGAGCTGCTGCTCGAGGCGCAGGGCATCCGCGCCGCGGTGTTCGACGTCGATGGCGTGCTCACCGACGGCCGCATCTACATCAGCGAGCGCGGCGAGGAGTTCAAGGCCTTCCACACGCTCGACGGGCACGGCCTGAAGCTGCTGATGCAAGGCGGCATCGCGCCGATCGTCATCACCGGGCGCGATTCGCCTGCGGTGCGGCGGCGTGTCGCCGACCTCGGCATCGTGCATGCCGTCTATGGCGCGCACGACAAGCTCGCCGCGGCGCAAGAGGTGATGTCTGCGC
Source organism: Burkholderiaceae bacterium (assembly GCA_905339355.1). Lineage (GTDB taxonomy): Bacteria > Pseudomonadota > Gammaproteobacteria > Burkholderiales > Burkholderiaceae_C > Albitalea. The sequence goes on along the minus strand of CAJPFZ010000180.1, from coordinate 9,379 downwards.
TGCAGCTGGGCTGGGAGTCGCTCGCGGTGATGGGCGACGACTGGCCCGACCTTCCGCTGATGACACGCGCCGCGTTCGCCTGCGCCCCGGCCAACGCGCACGCCGAGGCCAAGGCGGTGGCGCAGCATGTCACGGCGGCCAGCGGCGGGCACGGCGCGGCGCGCGAGTGCTGCGACCTGCTGCTGACCGCCGCGGGCCGTTACGCGGCATTGCTCCAGGGGCATCTCGTGACGCTGGACGCCGCGCCATGAAACCGTCCGGCGGGCGGACGACGCCACGCAACGTGGTGCCGTGGGGAGTACGTCTGCTCGAACAGGCTTCGTCCTACCTGCCGCTGCTGTTGATGGCGATGCTGGCGCTCGGCAGCTGGTGGCTGGTCAAGAACACGCCGCTGCCCGATGCGCCTCGAGCGGCGGCCCCGCTGCGCCACGAACCCGACTACATGATGTCGCAGTTCCTGGTGCGGCGTTTCGGCGCCGACGGCGCGATGCGCGCGCAGATCGAAGGCGACATGATGCGCCACTACCCCGACACCGACACGCTGGAGATCGACAACCCGCGCATCCGCGCGATCGCGCCCGACGGCCGCGTGACACTCGCCAACGCGCGCCTGGCGGTGGCCAACGGCGACGGCAGCGAGGTGCAGCTGCAAGGCGGGGCGCAGGTCGTTCGCGAAGGCAGCGGCACGCAGGAGCCGGTCGAGTTCCGCGGCGAGTTCCTGCATGCCTTCCTCGACAGCGAACGTGTCCGCTCGCACCTGCCGGTGACGGTGCGGCGCGGCGGCGCCGAGCTGCAGGCGCAGGCCATGGAGTACGACCACCTGGACCGCGTCGTTCAGCTCAAGGGTCGCGTCACTGCCAGCTTCCCGGCCAACCCGCGCCCCTGACAGCACGATGGGTACACCGCTGGTCTTCATCACCGGCGCGTCCAGCGGCATCGGCCAGGCGCTGGCCGAGCGCTTCTACCGCGCGGGTTACCGCCTCGCGCTGGTGGCGCGGCGCACCGCCGAGGTGCAGGCATGGGTGCAGGCGCAGCAGATGGACGCGGCGCGGGTGGCCGTCTACCCCGCCGACGTGCGCGACGTGGCGAGCATCACCGGCGCCGGCCGCGACTGCCTCGCCGCGCAGGGGCTGCCCGACGTCGTCATCGCCAACGCCGGCATCAGCGTCGGCATGGACACGGCGGTGATCGAGGACCTCGAGGTGATGCGCGCCACCTTCGAGACCAACAACCTCGGGATGGCCGCGACCTTTCAACCCTTCGTGCGCGGCATGCGCGAGCGCGGCAGCGGCTGCCTTGTCGGCATCGCGAGCGTGGCCGGCATCCGCGGCTTGCCGGGGCACGGTGCCTACTGCTCGAGCAAGGCGGCGGTGATCAGCTATTGCGAGAGCCTGCGTGGCGAATGCCGGCCGCACGGCGTCAAGGTCGTGACGATCGCCCCCGGCTACATCGACACCCCGCTCACCCGCGAGAACCGCTACGCGATGCCGTTCCTGATGCGCCCCGAAGACTTCGCCGACAAGGCCTTCGCCGCCATCGAGCGCGGCGTGAGCTTCCGGGTCATTCCGTGGCAGATGGGCGTGGTCGCCAGGCTGTTGCGCCTGCTGCCGAATGCGCTGTTCGACCGGGCGCTCGCCGGCCGGCCGCGCAAGCACAGGCGTGGCGAGTAGCCGCCCGCTCGCACGACGCGTCGGGCAAGAAGAAAAGAGAAAAGGCGGTGGGCTCGTCGCCTCACCGCCTCGTCGTCACCGGCCTTGCGGCCGATGCACCGGGCTATCAGTAGCCGCCGCGGCTGCCGCCGCCGCTGCCGTAGCCGCCGCCACCGCCGGAGCGACCACCGCCGCCGCCGCCGTAGCCGCCGCCACCGCCGGAGCGGCCACCGCCGCCACCACCGTAGCCGCCGCCACCACCACCGCCGCCGAAGCCGCCGGAGCGGCCGCCACCACCGCCGCCGAAGCCGCCCGGACGCTCTTCACGCGGACGAGCCTCGTTGACGACCAGCGCGCGGCCGTCGAGGGCCTGGCCGTTCATGCCGTTGATGGCGGATTGGGCTTCGGCGTCCGAGCCCATTTCGACGAAGCCGAACCCCTTCGAGCGACCGGTGTCGCGGTCCATCATCACCTTGGCGGATGACACGGTGCCGAACTGCGCAAAGGCCTGTTGAAGATCGTCGTCGCGTACGCTGTAGGCGAGGTTGCCCACGTAAAGTTTGTTGCCCATTCGAGAGCGCCTTTCGTTCCTGAATACCCAGTGGATCCTTGGAGCTTCAACCTATCCTGAACCATTCAAGCAAAGGCGCTGCTTCCTAACACGGGAAATTCCATTATCAAGTAAACGAGAAATCGTGCGCAAAGCCGCGCGACATAAAGTGTTGTTTTCGGGCGCAACGCGCAGCGGCCCGGTAAAACCCACAGGGCCTTCGCGTGCGGGCGGTAAGAAACACAGGCACGCCACCTCGTGCAAACCCTTAACTCCTGCCGGGCCGATATCATGGCGCCCCGGTTTCGCGAGTCGCTCGCCGAACCCCACCCGGTGCCCCGAACGATGTCTTCCCGCAGCCCCCTGGACGCGCTGAACCTTGTGCTGGGAAGCGTGGATGCCGTACGCAATCTTCACGCCCTGTACGTGCTGCTGGCCACATTCGCCACCACCGGGCTGCTGATGGCCATGGCCGAGAGCTCGCTCGCCCAGGCTGCCGGCAGGCTGGGCGCGCTGGAGGCGGGCGCTGCGCTGTTCGTGGCGTTCTACGGGGGCAACGCCGCCGGCATCCTGCTGATGGACCAGGCGCGCGGCGGCGCGGTGCGCGACATCGGCGAGGCGGTGCGAGCGTCGCTGCTGACGGCCCACCGCCTCTTGCTGGTGATGCTGGTCGTCGTCGCCGCCTATGCGTTGCTCGCGGCGGTCCTCTATGCCCTGCTGTGGCTGTGCCGCGTGGCGGTCAGCGGGCCGGTGATCGGTCCGCTCCTGTTCGGCCTGGCGGTGCCGGTGGGCGTGGTCGGCGTGGGCGTCGCCTTGCTGGCGCTCGTCACCGTCGTGGTGCCGCTCGCCGCGCCCGCGGTGTGGGCCGGCGTCGGCGTCATCGACACGGTGCGTCAGCTGCAGCGCTGGATGCGCCAGCGGCTGCTGACGGTGGCGCTGCTGGTGGCGGCGGTCAGCCTGCTCGCCGCCGGTGTCGGCGCCCTCGTCACCTTCGTCGTGATGTCCGGCGGGCGCATCGTCTCCGCGCTCGGTGTCGCGGTGGTCGGCATCGACGTGCCGGCGCAGACGCTGATGGGCGGCCTGTTCGGCTATGGGCTGCGCAGCCTCGGCGCGGTCGGCGCGCCGGCCGGCTCGACCGGCCATGCGGCTGCGGCGCTGGTCGGCGGCGGCGTGGTGTTCGCGCTGGCGCTCGTGCTGCCCGGCCTTGTCTACCTGCGCGGCACCTGTTCGGTCTACCTCGCGATGAGCGACAGCAGCCATTGAGCCGCGCCGACTCGACCCCGCGCATTGCGAGCCTGGTCCCGAGCCTCACCGAACTGGTGATCGCGCTGGGCCTCGCGCCGCGGCTCGTGGCGCGCACCGGCTTTTGCGTGCACCCGGCCGAGGTGGTGAAGTCGATTGCCAAGGTCGGCGGCACCAAGGACGTGAACCTCGACAAGCTGCGCCGCCTCGCGCCCACGCATGTGCTGCTCAACGTCGACGAGAACCGGCTCGACACAGTGCAGGCACTGCGGTCGTGGCCGGTGGACGAGCGGCCCGAGCTGATCGTGACGCATCCGCTGACGCCGTCGGACAACCTCGTGCTGATCGACCAGATGCTGGGCGCGTTCGGCCACCTCGACGGCGTGCCGCAGCGCGCCCAGGCGCTGCGCGCCGCGTTCGAGCACGAACTCGCCGCCACCGTGCCGCAGCGGCATGCCGAGCAGCGCGTGCTGTACCTGATCTGGCGCGACCCGTGGATGACGGTCGCCCGCGACACCTACATCTCGCGCATGCTGGCGCTGGTCAACTGGCACACGCTCCCGGATACCGCGGGAGGCGCGCAAGGCGCCGCCCGCTACCCGGTGCTGCGCGGCGACGAAACGTGGCTTGGCGACGTGCAGCAGGTGCTGCTCAGCTCCGAGCCCTATGCCTTCGCAGAGCAAGATTTCGGCGCGGCGCGCGCGTTGTGCCCGTATGCACGGGTGCGGATCGTCGACGGCGAGCTGATCAGCTGGTACGGTCCGCGCGCGGCGGCCGGGCTGCGCTACCTGCGCACGCTGGCCGCCTGAATCACACGACGGGAACCCTTCCATGGACTTGCTCAAGCCCCTGATCGCACTGCTCGCGATCGTCAACCCGATCGGCGTGGTGCCCTTTTTCATCCACTTCACGCAGAACCTTTCGCCGGAGCAACGGCGGCGCACCATCCGCGTCAGCTCGCTCACCGCCTTCATCGTGATCGCGGTGAGCGCAGTGGCGGGACTCAAGATCATCGAGTTCTTCGGCATCTCGCTCGCGTCATTCCAGGTCGGCGGCGGCACGCTGCTGCTGATCTCGGCGATCCAGATGCTCAACGCCCAGCCGGCCGAGGGCCGCCGCGAAGACGTGAGCGAGGGCGAGAGCAAGGTCGACGCGGGCGCCAGCATCGCCGTGGTCCCGTTGACCATCCCGCTGCTGACGGGGCCGGCGACCATCTCGACGATGGTGATCTACGCCGACAAGACACGTCACTGGTGGGAGGTGGCCGCGCTGGTCGGCTACGGCGTCGTCGTCGCGGCCGTCACCTTCCTGGCGTTCTCGACATCGGGTCGCATCGCCCGCGTGCTGGGCCAGACCGGCATCAACATCATGACGCGGCTGATGGGGCTGATCCTCGCCGCGCTCGCCGTCGAACTGCTGGCCGACGGACTGATCAAGCTGTTCCCGGTGCTGGCGTCCCACCTGGCGCGCTGACGAGCGTCGGCGCGTGGCGCGGCCTCAGCCCTTGCCGTTGCTTTCGCCGCCGCTGGCGCGGTCGATCTGCTGCGCGAGCTTTTGCGGATGGGTCGCCTGTTCCAGCGCCGACAGTGCCGGGTCGTGGTCGACCTCGACGCCCACCTTCTTCGCAATGGCCGAGAGCATGCGCAGCATCTTGGTGTTCTCCTGCTCGGTCAGCAGGTTGATCTGCAGATCGAGCGCATTGCGCCGTTCGGCCAGGCGGTTCTCTTCGTTCTGGCTGATGAGGATGAAGGTCGACAGGAAGATCGCTTCGAGCGAGACCATCAAGGTCAGAAAGGTGAAGGGGAACGGATCGACCGCGCGCACGGCCGGCCAGGAGTTGACGGCGATCCAGGCCCCGAACAACAGCACGTGCACATAGAAGAAGGTCATCGTTCCGCAGAACGACGCAATGGCCTGGGCCCAGCGTTGCGAGCGGCTCATGTTCGCCTTGGCGGCGCGTTCGAGGTCGACGATGGCCTGCACGTTCTGCTCGGTCAGGTCTTCGACGGTGGCAAGGTCGCGGTAGCGCCGGGCGTCGGCCCGGCCGCTCGTTGGCGCGCTCGATGTGGACTTCACGGTGGGCTCCTTCACGCGATGCAGCAGGCCCGGATTCTCGCCACTGGCGGCGCGCGCGAGAATCCGGGCAAGCCATGCGCCGCCGCGTCTCGCACCACTACAGCGTCTATGTCGTCGAACTGGGCGACGCGGTGTGGAACGAGCCGAGCTTTCGCAAGGCCAACCCGCAGTACGAACTCGGCAAGCCGTTCGTCTACGTCGGCATGACCGGGCTCGACCCCGACACCCGCTTCGACCGGCACAAGGCCGGGGTCCAGTCGAACCGGCTGGTGCGCGACTACGGTCTGCGCCTCTTGCCCCGGCTGTACGAGGTGTACAACCCGATGCCCTACGAAGGCGCACGCGAGATGGAGGTGGAGCTCGCGATCGGGCTGCGCGAAGCCGGCTTCGGGGTGTGGCAAGCGTAGCGACAGAGCTCCAGGCTGCCTCGACCGGCTCGGCCGCGGGAATCCACCGCTTCACGCAGACTTCACGTGCGCTTCACCGCATGCGTCCACAGTGCGCTGCTTCCAAGGAGCGCCTATGAAGCTGAGTCCCCTGATCCCCAAGGTCGCCGCGGTCGCGGCCATCGGCGGCCTGCTGATGCTCGCGCTGGGCCGCATCGGCGACCTCGCCGACGAACGCCAGGCGCGCTTTCGCGAGGCCGAACGCAGCGTCGAGCAAAGCCAGTCCAGCCGCCAGGCGTTGCTCGGGCCCGTGCTGCTCAGCCACTGCGTCGAGGAGTGGGAAACGACGGTCGGCGAAGGCAAGGACCGCAAGACCCAGCTCGACAAGCGCGAGTTCATGCTCAGCGCCGTGCCGCGCCAGCTTGCCGTGCAGGCCGCGGCGGCGATGGAGCCGCGCTACCGCGGGTTGTTCAAGGTCAATACCTATGGGATTCGCGCCACGCTGCGCGCGCAATGGGCACCGTTGGTGGCGCTGCGTCCCCAGCGCGAACATGCGGGTTCGACGCTGAAATGCGCGGCGCCGGTGGCGATGGTGGCCGTGAGCGACGCCCGCGGGATCCGCCACGCAGCGATGACACTCGGCAGCGACGCGCTTGGCGTGCACTCGGGCACGCTGCATGCGAGCCACCCGCGCGGCTTTCACGCGTCGCTGCCCGAGGCGCTGCGCGACAGCGACGAGCCGCTGTCGCTCGACGTCTCGCTGGAGCTCGTCGGCACGTCCGAATTCGCCCTCGCGCCGGTTGCCGACGACACACGAATGACACTCGATGCGAACTGGCCGCATCCGTCGTTCGGCGGGCGCTTCCTGCCGCTTGCCCGCGAGGTGCGGGCGAATGGCTTCAGCGCGACCTGGCAGTTGTCGTCGCTCGCCACCACGGCGGGCGGCGACTTCCTGCGCGGCGCGGCGCTGTGCTTGCCCAACGGCAGCGAAGTCACGGCGGACGGCGCAGGCGATTCCGCCTACGGCGGTCCCCGTCGCACGAGCGCCATCGCGAGTGCTGCAGCCGACGCGGCCAGCTGCATCGAATCGTTCAGCATCGCCTTCATCGACCCGGTCAACCCCTATTCGCTGAGCGACCGCGCGATCAAGTACGGGCTGCTGTTCATCGCGCTGACGTTCGTCGCGGTCGGCATCGTCGAAGTGCTGCGGCAGCTGCGTGTGCACCCGATCCAGTACCTGTTGGTCGGCGCTGCGCTGAGCATCTTCTTCCTGCTGCTGCTGAGCCTGTCGGAGCATCTGAGCTTCGGCGTGTCCTACGTGATTGCCGCGGGCGCCTGCGTGGCGCTGCTGGGGTTCTATGGAAGGCACGTGCTGCACGGGACGCGTGCAGGCGCGCTGTTCGGCGCAAGCGTGGCCGCGCTCTACGGCGTGCTTTATGCGCTGCTGCAGATGGAGCAGACCGCGCTGGTCATCGGGTCGGTGCTGCTGTTCGTGGTGCTGGCCGCAGTGATGGTGCTGACGCGCCGGCTCGATTGGTACCACGTGCTGGAAGGCGCGGCGCCACAGCCGCTGCAGCCGGCGACGCCGGCTGCAGGGGGTTGACGGCGGATCTCACATCACCGAGAACACGGTCGCTTCGCCGTAGCTGATGCCGGGGCCGCGGCCCCGTACCGCCGCGGCCTGGGCGCGCACTTCGGCGCGCGTCACGGTGCTCGACGCCGGATCGACGAAGACGGTTGCATCGCCGACCTGGCGGATGAGTGGCGAACCGGCGTCGGCAGCCATCACGTCGGCACGGCTGCGCGTGCTCGGCGGGTCATTGAACTGGGTGGCTTCGCTGGCGGCGGCGGAGGCACCGAGGGTCGCGAGCGCGAGGGCTGTCAGCAGGGCTTTCATGGCGGTTCCTTTCGAGGCTGAAGTGCAAGGGGGTGGCAGCGCCGCGGTGTGCAGCGCTGTGCGGCTTCAGTCGTCGGCCGCCTTGCCTTCTTGCAGCCGGCGCGGCGCAACGAACAACATGACAGAAAACGTGATCTGCCTGTGATGTCCGCAGCGCGCGCGCACCGGGGGGCTGTCCATGCGCGGCGTTGCCGCGCGGCGCCACAATCGCTGCATGAGCGAGCCGAGTTATGACTACATCGTGTGCGGTGCCGGGACGGCGGGCTGCCTGCTCGCCAATCGCCTGAGCGCCGATCCCAGCAAGCGGGTGCTGCTGATCGAGGCCGGCGGCAAGGACGACTACCACTGGATCCACATCCCTGTCGGCTACCTGTACTGCATCGGCAACCCGCGCACCGACTGGCTGTTCTACACCGACGAAGACCCCGGGCTCAACGGCCGGCGCCTGCGCTACCCGCGGGGCAAGGTGCTGGGCGGCTGCTCCAGCATCAACGGCATGATCTACATGCGCGGCCAGGCGCGCGACTACGACCACTGGGGGGCGCTCGGGAACCCCGGCTGGAGCTGGCAGGAATGCCTGCCCGCCTTCATGAAACACGAGGACTACTACAAGGGCGCCGACGAGTTCCATGCCGCACCGGGCTTCGACCGAACGGGCCGGCGCCAGGGCGGCGAATGGCGCGTCGAACGGCAGCGGCTGCGCTGGGACGTGCTCGACGCCTTCGCCGAGGCGGCGCAGCAGGCCGGCATCCCGCACACCGAAGACTTCAACCGCGGCAGCAACGAAGGTGTCGGCTACTTCCAGGTCAACCAGCGCCTGGGCACCCGCTGGAACGCTGCGCGCGGTTTCTTGCGCCCGGTGCTCGGCCGCGACAACCTGCAGGTGTGGACCGGCGCCCACATCAAACGCGTTCTGCTCGAACGCGGCGATGCGGGGCTGCGCGCGAGCGGCGTCGAGGTGCTGATGGGCGGCGGCGCGCCTCAGGTGGCGCGCGCGTCGCGCGAAGTCATCCTGTGCACGGGCGCGGTCGGAACGCCCCAGGTGCTGCAGCTTTCGGGCATCGGCCCGGGCGGGCTGCTGCAGCAGCATGGCGTGGCGGTGCAGCACGCGCTCCCGGGGGTCGGCGCCAACCTGCAGGACCACCTGCAGATCCGCGCCGTCTACAGCGTCGAGGGCGTGAAGACGCTCAACACGATGACGCAGACCTGGTGGGGCAAGGCGCTGATCGGCCTCGAGTACGTGATCAAGCGCAGCGGGCCGATGAGCATGGCACCGTCGCAGCTCGGCGCGTTCACGCGCAGCGACACCTCGCACACGGACCCCAACATCGAGTACCACGTGCAGCCGCTGTCGCTGGACGCCTTCGGCGAGCCGCTGCACCCGTTCAATGCGTTCACCGCCAGCGTGTGCAACCTGAACCCGACGAGCCGCGGCGAGGTCCGCATCCGCACGCCGAACCCGGCCGATGCACCGAGCATCCGCGCCAATTACCTGAGCACCGAGGAGGACCGCCGTGTCGCCGCCGATTCGCTGCGCATGACGCGCCGCATCGTCGGGCAGCCGGCGCTCGCGAAGTAC
>CAJPFZ010000179.1 GCA_905339355.1 Burkholderiaceae bacterium | reverse complement strand
TTCTTGCCGTCGATCACCGGCGCCTGCATCTTCTCCATCGGCGTCTCGATCTCGATCAGCTGCGTCGGCATGTCGCGCGTGACCTCGTACGCCATCAGCATGCTGATCTCGTTCAACAGGCGCCGGAAGCTGTTGGTGCTGCGGTCTTTCTGGCGCATCAGCGTCAGCTTGTGCTGGATCAGCGGATGGGTGATGTGGTGGATCTGGGGGCTCGTCATCGGGGTCTCCGCAAGGCGCAACGAGCATACCTCCGGCGCACCGCAGCGCGTGCTAGATTGCCCGGCTCCACTCCACGAGGCACGGCATGCCTGAACAACTGACCAAGCATCCCGACGTGACCTTGCAGGTGCTGCGCAGTGCCGGCGCGCAGTGCGGCACGCAGGCGCCGCAGGAGATCCTCACAGCCTGCCCCGCCGAACGCTTCTGCAAGCTGCCGGGCGGCGAGATCTGCGTCTACGGCATCGCCGACGCGCCGCGGATGACTCAGTTCGTGGCCGCCGACTGGCGATCGCTTGCCGCAGCCACACGCGCCGTGCCCGGCCCGACATCGGGCGCCTCGGCGGCGCGCGCCGACGAATCCGGCGCCGCATCGCTCGGGCCGGTGGTACCGCTCGCGAGCGGGCTCGGCCTGGTCATCATCGGCGTGGCGATCGGCTGGTTCCTGCGCCGCCCCGGCTGAAAGGCCCGGGGGTCGACGCTGACAAGACTTTGGCTCAGCAAGCCCTACCCCTGCACGGCGGCTGACCGTCAAATTCGCTCCCCGTGTGGCGGCGTTCGCGTCGCCCGTTCAAGAGCATTCCGTGCAGGGAGCGTGATGAAAAGGTTTTGCGTGGCAACCGCGGTGCTGGCAGCGGCGCTGTCGGTTCGTTCGATGGAGGCCCTGCCGGCCTCGGTGATGGAGGGGCAGGTCGGCTACCGCATCGAGGTGTTGCAGGTGACGGACATCGCGCCGTATCAGCAGGCGCTCGACGGCTTCCTGAACGGGCTGCGAGAACAGGGGCTCTCGCCGGAGACCAACCTGATCGTCAACCGCACGAAGATCGCTTCCGATGTCGAGCGCGGCGGGTTCTGGAATCGGCTGTGGGTCTTCCTGCAGGTGCGGCGGCAGGCGCTGCGCATCGCCGAATCGCCGCCCGACCTGGTGCTGACCATCGGCACGTCGGCCACGCGCTACGCGCGCGGCGTGCTCGACGATGCACGCATCCCCGTCGTGTTCACCGCGGTGGCGAACCCGATCGAGATCGGCGCACCCTCGTTCCGCGACGCGGGCCCAGGCGTGACCGGTGCCACGCTGTACACCGACATGGCCGACTCGCTGAAGGTGGTCAAGCAGCTGTTCCCGGCGGTGCAGAAGATCGGCATGGTGCACACCGACGACGAGAACGGTGTGGCCCATGTGCAGGTCGCGACGATGAAGGCGGCCGAAGCCGGGCTCGCGGTGTCGTCCAGGCAGGTGAGCAAGAACGACGGCATCGTGCCGTCGCTGAAGGAGCTGCATGCCGACGGCGCCGGCGTGCAGATGTTCGCGGTGCCGCTGGACACCTACTACGGGTTGCGCGACTTCGAACCGGCCCGAGACCTCGGCGACTTCGCCACCGAGAACCAGCTGCCCGTGGTGGCCTTCGCACTCGCGCCGGTGCCGGGCGCGACGCTTTACGTCGGCGCCGACTTTGCCACCGTCGGCGCGTTGTCGGCCTCCCAGGCGGCAAAGATTCTCAAGCGCCGCATGAAGCCCGACGTGCTGCCCATCCTGCGCCAGGAAAAGCCCACGGTGTGGGTCGACCCGCAACGCGCCGCTGCACTGAAGCTGCAGCTGCCGGCCGCGCTACTAGAGGGGAAGACCGACACCGCGCGTGGCTTGTGGGAGATCGGTGCCGCGAAGTAGCTCCCGCGCTCACGCATCGGGGCTTGGCGTGAAGCGCAGCACGTTGTCGGGGCCCGCCGAGCAATCGAAGCTCCTAGAATTCCTTTCGTGGAGCACGCCTCAAGCCCCTTCGACACATGACGGACAAATCCTTCGAATTCCGCCCCTCGGGACTCATCGAATTCGAGATTGCCGAGCCGCAGCCGGTTGCCAAGCAGGAGCCGGCTGCCAAGCACGAGCCGGCAGCGGTGGACGACTCGCTGGACCGCGATCCTCTGTCGATCAGCTTCCAGCGCGCCAAGGACAGCAAGCCGGCAGCGGCCGAACGCATGCTCGCGGGGAGCACGATCGACTGGCTGATCGCCTTTCCGCTCGATGCGCGGCCCAAGGCCCTGTGCGAGCGCTATCCGCATGTGGCCAATCGGCTCGCCAGCGGCTGGGCGGACCGCGCTCACTCCATGCGCGCCCTGAATGAACTGGTCGATGACGCACGCTGGGGCACTGCGGGATTTCCGGCCATGGTCCAGGGCGAGCTGCGGCGCATGCTGCAGCGACTCGCCGGCGCCTGAGCCGCGCGCAAGAACGCGCCGCGCGCGTCAGAACAGCGTTCCGTCGCTGTCGACCTTCACCGGCGGCCCACCCCCCTCGCGCAGCTCGGCGGCGATCTGCCGTCCGGTGGCCCAGGTGCCGCCTTCGAGGATGCGCGCGAGCGGCAGTTGCTCGGCCGTCATGCCGAACTCGGTGCGCACCAGTGGCGCGAGTTCGTCGATCAGGCTGACTGTCAGCGCGCGCCACTCGACAACCCATTCGTCGCGCGGCTGAAAGCGCCGCGACGCAAAGGCGTCGTCGAGCGGCACGATCACGCCGGCATCGAGCAGCAGCCCGCCGTTGCGGTACTCCGGCAGGGCCGTCAGTGCGTCGAGCGCGCGAACCTGTACGCCGCCCCACTCGAAGGGCTCGATCAGAGAATAGGCGAGCCACTGCGACAGCTTGTGGAAGGGCACCAGCCCGGCGCTCGCGCCTTGGCCGCCCGCCTGCGAATGCAGCCAGACGTCGCCCATCGGCACGTCCCCGAGCATCTGGCCGCTCGGCCAGATGCCGCTGAACGCATCGAGCAGAAGGCCAAGTATTCGCGCGGCATCGACGTGGTGATGCCGCTGCGCTCCCGGCGCGAGACGGTGATGGCGCAGCTTGGGCGCATGCGGGTGGTAGGTCAGCGCGTCGAACAGGTGGCCGGGCTGTCCGCTGTCGGTGAACAGCTGCGGCCGCGCGCGCAAGGCCTCGCCGAGCCGGCGCAGCAGGCTCGCGCGCCCCGCAAGCCCCACGAGCGGGTTGTGCTCGCCGGACTGGAAGGCCGCGGCGAGCGCGGCGTCGTCGATGGCGAGCAAGGCCTTCGCGTCGACGCGGAACGGGTCGCCCGCGTCGCTCGAGAAGCGGCCTGCCATGAAGGCGCGAAAGCTCGCGACGGCCAGGCCCTCGGAGCGTGTGAAACGCTGGCCGGTCTCGTGTTCGAGATAGAACCAGTCCGGCCCGGCGCCGGCGTCGAGCAGCACGCTGATCAGCGCCAGATCGACGCGCGCTCGCGTGGCCGAGGTCGAGCTGCGATCGGCCAGCCGGGTATCCAGCTCGGCGCGGCGGTCGACGCCGCCGGCTTCGAAGTGTCGCCATCGGCTGTGGTACGGGATCTGCAGCGTCGGATAGCGCTCGCGGGTGACGCGGACCACTCGCTCGGCCACCACCGGCAGGCGCGTGCGGTCGATGCGGAAGTGCTCGGAGCGGCCCGCGCTCACCGCCGCGCAGATGGCCGCGCAGCGCTCACGGATCGTCGCCGGTGAACGCAGCACGCGCACGCCGTCGTGCAATGCGCCCGCGTCAAGCGCGTCAAGCGTGTCACTCAAGGCCGCGCCCCTTCACGGCGGCGAGCCGCACGTCGTCGGGCACGCTGCCGTCGGTGAAGTAGCCGGCGGCGATCTTCGCTTCGATCTCCACACGCGCGTCGGCCGGCACCAGCGCGTCGGGGATCTTGACCCGCTCGCCGACCTCGATGCCGCTGCCGGTGATGGCGTCGAACTTGTCGTTGCTCATCGAGACCAGGCGGTGGATCTTCTGCACGCCGAGCCAGTGCAGCACGTCGGGCATCAGCTCCTGGAAGCGCATGTCCTGCACGCCGGCCACGCACTCCGTGCGCAGGAAATACTTGTCGGCGCTGTCGCCGCCGACCTGGCGCTTGCGCGCGTTGTAGACGAGGAACTTCGTCACTTCGCCGAGCGCGCGGCCTTCCTTGCGGCTGTAGGCGATGAGGCCCACGCCGCCTTGCTGCGCACCCTTGATGCATTCCTCGATCGCATGCGTGAGGTAGGGCCGGCAGGTGCAGATGTCGGAGCCGAAGACGTCGGAGCCGTTGCACTCGTCGTGCACCCGCGCGGTCAGCGTGACGTTCGGATCGGCAAGGTCGCGCGGATTGCCGAAGATGTAGAGCGTCTGCCCGCCGATGGGCGGCAGGAAGACCTCGAGGTCGCTGCGCGTGACGAGTTCGGGGTACATGCCACCGGTCTCCTCGAACAGCGCGCGGCGCAGTTCGGCCTCGCTCACCTTGAAGCGCCTGGCCACGCCGGGCAGCCACCACACGGGTTCGATCGCGACCTTGGTGACGACGGCCGAGCCGTCGTCGAGCAGCACCCGGCCGTCTGCTGCCAGGCGCTGGAACGCGATCGCCTGCCGCACCTCGGGCAGGTGGATATGCGCCTTGGTCACCGCGATGGTCGGGCGGATGTCGTAATCCTGCGCGAGGTACTCGGAGAACACGTCGGCGACCGACGCGCCCCAGGGGTCGATCGACACCATCGCCTCGGCACTGCCCCAGGTGGCATGCGGGCCGATCAGATCGGTGGGCGAGGTGTTCGTGAGGTCGGCGCGATGCCCCTTCACGAGGCTGCCCGCGGCCACGGCGAGTGCGCGGTACACGCCGTAGGAGCCCGAGTGCGTGCCGATCACGTTGCGGTGGCTGCGGTTGGTGGTGGTGCCGACCACCGGACCGCGCTCCATCGCCGTCGGCGCGCCCCACTGCAGGGCAGGCGCGCCCCGGGTGCCCTGCCCGGGGTGGGAGGTGAGCCGGATGTGCCCGGCGGGCGGGCGGCCCGCGCCACCCGCGGCGCCGATGTCTGAACCCATGACCATGCTCCTGTGCGGAAGCTGTCGGATCGACTATAGCCGCAGCGCCATGTGCACGTCATCGTGCAATTCGCCATCGACGCAGATCGCTGCGGTCTCGCGCCCATAGACCACGAAGCCGAGCGACTCGTACAGCGCGATGGCCGCCCGGTTGTCGGCGTAGGCGCTGAGGTTCAGCAGCAGGATGCCGTCGGCGCGCCGCGCCAGCGAGATCACCGCTTCGATCAGCCGCCGCGCCAAGCCGCGCCCGCGGTGCGAGTGCGCCACGTAGACGCCCCACACGAAGCCCTTGTGCTGCAGCTTGCGCATCTCCTCGCGGTGCCAGGCCGCGATGCCGACGAGCTGCGTGCCGTCGAAGGCGCCGACGATCGCGCGGTCGCCGGTGGCGACGAGCCGCTCGGCCACGGTCGCAAGCGGAGTCTCCGACTCGTCCTCGTAGCTCGACGCAAAGGCGATCGGGTCCTCGCGCAGGGCCTGCAGGCGAAGCGACTGGAAGACCGCCGCGTCCGCCGGGCCGAGCTTGCGCACGTTCACGCCGAAAGCGGGAGCGTGATCTCGTCGATGCGCGCGAGCACCTCGGGCGTCAGCTTGACGATCACCTCGGCCGCCGCGAGGTTGCTTTGCAGCTGGCTCAGCTTCGATGCGCCGGTGATGACGGAGCTGACCCGCGGGTTCTTCGCTGCCCAGGCGATCGCGAGCTGCGAGACCGTGCAGCCGAGGTCGCCCGCCACTCCTTCGAGCTGCGCCACGGCGGCGTTCTTCGCATCGTCGGTCAGCGTCTTTTCGAGAAAGCCCATGCCCTTCATCGCGCCGCGGCTGTCGGGCGGGATGCCGTTCTTGTACTTGCCGGTGAGCAGCCCGCTCGCAAGCGGACTCCAGGTCGTGAGGCCGAGGCCGATGTCTTCGTACAGCCGCGCGTATTCCTCCTCGACCTTCTTGCGGTGGAACAGGTGGTACTGCGGCTGCTCCATCACCGGCTTGTGCAGGTGATGGCGCTCGGCGATCTCCCAGGCCGCGCGGATGTCGGCGGCGCTCCACTCGCTGGTGCCCCAGTACAGCGCCTTGCCGCGCGTGATCATGTCGCTCATCGCCCACACGGTTTCCTCGATCGGCGTGTGCGGATCGGGACGGTGGCAGTAGACGAGGTCGATGAAGTCCAGGCCGAAGCGCGCGAGCGAGCCGTCGATGGCGTGGCTCAGGTACTTGCGGTTGAGCGTGTCCTTGCGGTTGGTGGCGTGGCCCTCGCGGTCCAGGCCCCAGAAGAACTTGGTCGACACGACGTAGTTCAGCCGCGGCCACTTCAGCGCGCGGATCGCCGCGCCCATCACCTCTTCGCTCTTGCCGCCGGCGTAGGCCTCGGCGTTGTCGAAGAAGTTGACGCCGGCGTCGAACGCAGCGGCCATCATCTCGCGCGCGGCGCCTTCATCGACCTGGTTGTGGTACGTGACCCACGAGCCGAGCGACAGTTCGCTGACACGCAGGCCGCTGCGGCCAAGGCGGCGATAGTTCATGCAGAAGGCCTCTCGACAGTGATTTGAGGGAGTGCGACGCATCTTAGCGACACAAGCCGAACCGTTCAGCGCCTGCAATGCGCCGCTGGGCCAGACACCTGCAAGATCGTGTGCAGAGAGCATCTTCTCAGCGGCGCCCGGGTTGGGTATCGTGGCGGCGTGAAGCTCCTTCAACTCGCCCTCGCGCTGCCCTTCATGCTGGCGCTCGGGCTCGCTGCCCATGCCGTGCTGTCGCGCGGGGTCAAGGCCGTGCTGTGGGCGTGGTCTCCGTTGGCGAGCGGCGAACCGGAGGCGGCAACCTACGAGCGGCGGGTCTATCACACGGCCGATCCTGCGATGCTGCAGATCGTCCTTGCCGCGGCAGCCAGCGGCTTGCCGTGGTGGCTGGCGATTGCTTCCGGCAGTGGCCTGTGGGTGTGGGCCGGCGTGCTCGCCTTGAGCGCCGTGATTGCTTTCGACGTGCTGCGCTGGGAACGCGTGGCGGTGAGCGCCCACAACCTCTGGTTCCAGCGCGGCTACCGCGGCAAGGTGCACCAGGTGGTGCTCGAGAACATCCGCGACCTGTCGGTCGAGGAGTCCGAGGCGGCCGGCTTCACCCTGCGCTACGGCCGCCGCAACCGGCTGGTGCGCCTTCAGGTGCGCATGAAGGACAAGCGCGTCATCGCCCTGCCCAAGACCGATGCGCGCAACAGCGCCGACGCGGTGGAGGCGGTGGCCAATCACCTGCGCATGCGGCT
>CAJPFZ010000178.1 GCA_905339355.1 Burkholderiaceae bacterium | reverse complement strand
GTGGAGTGCACGCTGGCGCGCATCTGGAGCGAGCTGCTGCAGGTGCAGCGGGTCGGCAGGAACGACAACTTCTTCGAGCTCGGCGGGCACTCGCTGCTGGCGGTGAGCCTGATCGAGCGGCTGCGCCGAGAGCAGCTGGCGCTGGACGTGAGGGCGCTGTTCGCGACACCCACGCTGGCCGCGCTGGCGCAGGCGCTGGGGGGCGAGGCCGCACAAGCCGAGGTGCCGCCCAACGCCATCCCGCAAGGCTGCGAACGCATCACGCCGGACATGCTGCCGCTGGTGCAGCTGAGCCAGGAGGAGATCGACCGCGTCGTCGCGACGGTGCCCGGCGGTGCACCCAACGTGCAGGACATCTACCCCCTCGCGCCGCTGCAGGAGGGCATCCTGTTCCACCACCTGGTCGATCCGGCGGCGGACCCGTACGTGCTGCACGCGCTGTACGCGGTGGACGCCGAACCGCGCCTGAGGCGCTTGATCGAGGCGCTGCAATCGGTGGTCGATCGGCACGACGTGCTGCGCACGGCGGTGCTGTGGGAGGCGCTGCGCGAGCCCGTGCAGGTTGTGTGCCGTCGCGTCGCGCTGCCCGTCGAGGAGTTGGCCTTCGACCCGGCGCCCGGCGACGTGTCGATGCAGTTGATGCAGCGTGTCGACCCGCGGCAGCGCCGCATCGATGTGCGCCGCGCTCCGCTGTTGCACGTCTGCGTGAGCCACGATGCCGCGCAGGGCCGGTGGTTGATGCTGCTGCTGTTCCATCACCTCGCGATCGACCACGCGACGCTCGCGCTGGTGCAGCAGGAGGTGCAGGCCCATCTCGCCGGCCAGCAGCACGAGCTGCCGGCGCCGGTGCCTTTCCGCGACTTCGTGGCGCATGCACGTCTCGATGTGCCGAGTGCGGCGCACGAAGACTTCTTCCGCCGCATGCTGAGCGACGTGGATGAACCGACCCTGCCGTTCGGTGCCGCCGACGTGCGCGGCGACGGCGCCGGCACGCAGGAGGCGCAAGTCGAGATCGACGCAGGCGTCGGACGCCGGCTGCGCCGGGCGGCGCGGCGGCTGGGGGTCGGCGCCGCCAGTCTGTGCCACCTGGCATGGGCCCAGGTGCTGGCACGCCTGAGCGGGCGCGACGACGTCGTGTTCGGCACGGTGTTGCTCGGCCGCATGAGCAGCGGCCGTGATGCGCAACGCGCGCTCGGCCTGTTCGTCAACACGCTGCCGCTGCGCCTGCGCATCGACGGGCGCGGCGTGCAGCAGGCGGCCCGCGAGACGCACGAGCTGCTGGCGCGGTTGCTGCATCACGAGCACGCGTCGCTCGCGCTGGCCCAGCGCTGCAGCGGCGTGGCCCCGCCGGCGCCGCTGTTCAGCACCTTGTTCAACTACCGCCACGACATGCCGCAGCCGCCGCACGAGGCGGCGCAGGCGGGCGAAGGCGTGGTCCACCTGGCGAGCGAGGAGCGCTCGAACTACCCGCTGACGATGTCGGTCGGCGACGACGGCAACTGCTTCGTGCTCGCCTCGCGGGCGCGTTCGCCGATAGCTCCCGATCGTGTGTGCGGCCTGATGCACACGGCGCTGCAGCGGCTCGTCGATGCACTGGAGGACGCCCCGCAGACCGCGTTGGCGGAGGTCGACGTGATGCCCGCTGGCGAGGTGCGCCGGCTGCTTCACGAGTGGAACCGCCCGGAGATGGCCTACCCGCGCGAGCGCTGCGTTCACGAACTGGTGCAGCAGCAGGCGGCACGCACGCCACAGGCGACCGCTCTCGTCCAGGACGCTCGCGTGATGAGCTATGGCGAACTGAATGCCCGCGCCAACCGGCTTGCCCGGCACCTCCGGACCCTGGGAGTGAAGCCCGACACGCGCGTGGCCGTGTGCGCCGAGCGTGGCATCGAACTGGTCGTGGCGCTGCTCGCGATCCTCAAGGCGGGTGGCGCCTATGTGCCGCTGGATCCGAGCCACCCGGAACCGCGCCTGGTTCACATGCTGCGCGACAGCGCGCCGGCCGCACTGCTGGTTCATGGCGATGCGCCCCTGGCGGCGCTCGCCACCCTGGACGGCGCACTCGCGCACCCGGTGCCCACACTCGATCTGGTGGCCGATGCGGGCCGATGGGCCGCGTACTCGGACGCCGACCTGCCGCTGGACGGGCTCTCGCCGCAGCACCTCGCCTACGTGATCTACACCTCCGGCTCCACCGGCCAGCCGAAGGGCGTGCTGATCGAGCACCGCAGCGTCGTGCGGCTCGTCACCGCGCTCGACTACATCACGCTCGGCCCAACGAGCGTCGTCGCACAGGCGTCGAACACCTCCTTCGATGCCGCCACCTTCGAGGTCTGGGGCGCGCTTGCCCATGGCGGCCGGCTGGTGCACGTGGCCACGGCCGACCTGCTGGACCCGGCACGCCTGGGCGCGCAGATCCGGCGCGACCGCATCACGGTGCTGTTCGTCACGACGGCCTTGTTCAACCGCATCGCTCAGTCGCTGCCCGACTGCTTCCAGCCGCTGGACACGCTGCTGTTCGGCGGCGAGGCGGTATCGCGGCCGGCAGTGGAATCGATCCGCGCCCATGGATCGCCGAAGCGCCTGCTGCATGTCTACGGCCCCACCGAGACGACGACCTTCTGCGCCTGGTTCGAAGTCGATGCCGAGTCGCTGTCGCGCAGCGCGACGGTGCCGATCGGCCGCGGGCTCGCCGGCTCGGCGCTGCACGTGCTCGATGCACACGGCCGGCTCGCCGGACCAGGGACGCTGGGGGAACTGCATGTCGCCGGCGACGGGCTGGCACGCGGCTACCTGAACCAGCCCGCATTGACCGCGGAGAAGTTCATCGACGCGCCCGCGCCAGAACTGGCCGGCCGGCGGCTGTACCGCACCGGC
>CAJPFZ010000177.1 GCA_905339355.1 Burkholderiaceae bacterium | reverse complement strand
CTAATCACGCGCGTGCTTGATCGTTGCACCTGAGCAGTCCACCCGCGGAAGGGTGTACGCAGGACGCAGAGAGCCTCATGCTTCTCAGGTCCGCGACGGTGGCGGCTCGCGCTGCGCGCGTCGCACGCCACGAGCGACTTGTAGGCACCGCATGCCCCACACCCTTCCGCGGGTGGACTGCTCAGGTGCAACGGGTCATCACCGCAGTTGATTAGCCAAGAGGTATTTCCCAGCCACCTGCTCCGTCCAAATCATTGGGCTCTTTTCTTTGGTGACTTTCTTTTGAGCCAGCAAAAGAAAGTTACCCGCCCGCCGGGGCGGGACCCGGCACGCGTCGCGGTCAAACGAAGAACGAAAGAAGCTCAAAACGTCCCAGGATAAGCCCCTCCATCCACCAGAACATTCTGCCCCGTCAAATACCCCGCCTGCACACTGCAAAGAAACGCACAAACCGCCCCGAACTCCTCCGCCGTCCCGAAGCGCTGCATCGGAACAGCCTGCCGCCGACGCGTCCACATCGTGTCGAAGTCCTGCCCCGCCTTCTGCGCAGCGTGCGTCGTACCGGCGCGCAGCCGCTCGGTGTCGAAAGCCCCCGGCAACAGACCGTTGATCGTCACCCCCTGGGCAGCGATCGCGCTGCGCGCCACACCCGCCACGAAGCCGGTCAGCCCGCTGCGCGCGCCGTTGGACAGACCCAGCGCGGCCATCGGCGCCTTCACCGCGCCCGAGGTGATGTTGACGATGCGGCCGAAGCCGCGCGACGCCATCGCGTCGACCGTCGCCTTGATCAGAAGGATGGGCGTGATCATGTTGGCGTCGAGCGCAGCGATCCACGCCTCGCGTTCCCATTCGCGGAAGTCGCCGGGGGGCGGGCCGCCGGCGTTGTTGACGAGGATGTCGACCTGCGGGCAGGCGGCCAGCGCCGCCTCGCGGCCCTTGGGCGTCGTGATGTCGCAGGCCACGGCGCGCACTTCGCCGCCGCCCATCGCGCGCAGCTGCGCCGCAGTGGCCTGCAAGGCCTCCTCGCCGCGCGCCGTGATCACGACATTGACGCCTTCGGCCACCAGCGCCTGCGCACAGCCCTTGCCGAGCCCCTTGCTCGATGCGCACACCAGTGCCCACTTGCCTTCGATGCCGAGATTCATCTTGGTTCTCCTTAACGTGAACGTGCGAGCAGCCAGATGCCGGCCAGCACCAGCGCCGTACCGGCCCCCACCCAGGCGGTGAAGGGTTCGCCGAGGATCAGCACGCCCATGAGGATCGTTGACAGCGGGCCGATCATGCCGGTCTGCGCGGCGAGTGTCGCGCCGATGCGCTCGATCGCCATCATCACCATCACGACCGGCGCAAAGGTGCACAGCGTGGCGTTGAGCAGCGACAGCCAGATCACTTCCGGCGCCACCGCCATCGCCGACACCGGCCGCAGGATGAAGAACTGCGCGATGCACAGCACGCAGGCCACGCTGGTGGCGAGGCCCGTGAGGCGCAGCGCGCCCAGGCGCTTGACCTCCTCGCCGCTGTAGACGAGGTAGACCGCGTAGCTCAAGGCGCTGCCGAAGACCAGCGCCGCGCCGAGCGCGACGTTGGTGCCGGCCAGCGTCACCTCATGGCCAAACACCAGCAGCACGCCTGCATAACTCACGGCCAGCGCGATCAGCTGCCCGCGGCTGACGCGGCGCTTGAAGAGCACGAAACCGAGCAGGAGCACGATGGTCGGATTGAGGTAGAGGATCAGCCGCTCGAGGCTCGCGGTGATGTAGGCGAGGCCGGCAAAGTCGAGAAAGCTCGCGAGGTAGTAGCCGCTGAAGCCGAGGCCGACGACGGTCAGCACGTCGCGCCGCGTCAGCGCCGGCTTGCCGCGCCCGGCCCACCACGACAGCATCAGGAACAGCGGCATCGCGAACAGCATGCGGTACATGATCAGCGTGACTGCGTCGACACCGTGGCGGTAGGCGAGCTTGACGATGATCGCCTTGGCCGAGAACGCGATCGAGCCGGCGAGCGCCAGCAGCAGGCCGCTCCACAAGGCGCGGCGCGCCTTGTCGGCCGTCGCCGCAGGCGCCGCGAGAGTGGGAGAAGACATTGCGGGCGATTCTACGGAGCGGCGCAGCGCGGCGCAGGCGCCGGGCTCTTGCGCAGGGCTCGCGCAGCGCTCGGGCGCCGTCGGTCCTGCGCTCTCAGCGCCGGTCTTCGGGCGCAGGCCGCTCGATGTGCCAGGTGTCGGCACCGCGCCGGAAGCCGAGCGACTCGTACAGGCCGATCGCCACGTCGTCCGGGTCGGCCAGGATGACGAGCGTCTCCAGGCCGAGGGTGTCGAAAGCGTGCCGGCACACGGCGTGAATCAGTGCCGTGCACAGTCCGCGGCGTCGCCACACCGGGTGCGTCGACACGTGCTGGAAACGGCCCAGCCGGCCGCCGTCGGCCAGGTTCCTGAAGAGCCCGCAGTCGGCCACCAGGATCGGCGCGCCATGCGGCATGTCCGCAAACATGCCGAACCACTCGCCCCAGCCGGCCCGCTGCATCGCGCCATAGCGTTGCATCTGGCGCTCGCGGTAGACGCGGAAGCCGAGCGCCTCGTGCATGCCCTGATCGGCCGCCACCTGCTGCTCGACCGCCAGCGCGGCTTCTTCGGGCAGGCGCAGCGCGCGAACCTCGAAGCCCGTGCCCAGCATCCGGCGCGGCGCACGCAGCTGGCCAGGGCTCATCGTCAGCACCGTGCTGCGCCGGCACTCGACGCCAAGCGCCGCGAAATCGGGCGGCAGCACGAACGGCGCCGCCACGTCGATGCCGAACGCGAGGTGCCGCGACTCGGGCTGCGCCTGCACGATCTCCTCGTCGAAGGCAGCGACCCACGCGGCAGCATCGCCCTCGCGCGGCGCGCGGTCGAAGAGCAGGAAGTTGCCCCACCAGTACGTCGGGTTGTGCGGCGTGCGGATCAGCCAGTGGTCGGCACGCGCCGAGATCTGCGCGTCGAAGCGCGGGAAGATCAGATCGGTGCGCCAGCCGAGCGACAGCTCGGCGAGCTGCTTCAAAACGCCACCGCCTGCCCGTCGCGCCGCGGGTCGCTGGCGGCGACGTAGCCTTCGGCCGCCGGGTCGCCCAGGCGCCAGATGAACTGGCCGGCACCGAAGTCCTGGTAGCTGTCGTTGATGACCTCCACCTGGTGGCCGCGGTCGATGAGGCCTTGCAGCGTGCGGTGGTTCATCGCCGACTCGACGTTGATCGACAGCCCCTCGTTGTAGCGCCAGCGCGGCGCGTCGCACGCGGCCTGCGGGTGCTGGTGATGGTCGAGCATGCGCACCAGCGTCTGCATGTGGCCTTGCGGCTGCATGTTGGCACCCATCACGCCGAAGGACATGACCGGCTGGCCCTCTTTTGTGAGGAAGGCAGGAATGATTGTGTGGAACGGGCGCTTGCCGGGCGCGACCACGTTGGCGCTCTTCGCGTCGAGCGAGAACCCATGGCCGCGGTTCTGCATCGACAGGCCGTATCCCGGCACGACGACGCCCGAGCCGAAGCCCATGTAGTTGCTCTGGATGAAGCTCACCATCATGCCGCGCTCGTCGGCCGCGCAGAGGTAGATGGTGCCGCCCTTCACCGGGTTGCCCGCCTGGAAGTCCTGCGCGCGCTGGCGATCGATCAGCTTCGCGCGGCGCGCCAGGTAGGCGTCGTCGAGCATCTGCTCGGCGCTCACCTCCATGCTGGCCGGCTCGGCCACATAGCGGTAGACATCTGCGAAGGCGAGTTTCATCGCCTCGATCTGCAGGTGCTGCGACTCGGCGCCGTCGACCGGCAGCGAGGCGATGTCGAAGTTCTGCAGAATGCCCAGCGCGATCTGCGCAGCGATGCCCTGCCCGTTGGGCGGAATCTCATGCAGCGTGTGGCCGCGGTAGTCCTTCGCCAGCGGCGCGACCCATTCGGGCCGATAGGCGGCGAAATCGGCCGCCGTGATCGCGGCGCCGTGTTCGGCGGCGTGGCGTTGCGCGGCCTCGGCGATCTCACCGCCGTAGTAGGCGGCGCCCTTGCTCTGCGCGATCAGCTTCAACGAGCGCGCCGCAGCGGCGAAGCGGAAGAGTTCGCCGGCCATGGGCGCGCGGCCATTGGGCATGAACGCCTCGGCGTAGCCGGGCAGGCCGGCAAGTTCCTTCGCCGCCGCGCCCCACTTCTGCGCCACCACCAGCGGCACGATGTAGCCGCGCTCGGCGATCTCGATGGCCGGCTGCAGCAGGTCGGCAAACGGCAGCTTGCCGAAGCGCTCGCTCAGTGCGACCCAACCCGCAACGGCGCCGGGCACCGTGACCGAATCCCAGCCGCGCTTGGGCGGCGCCTTCGCATCGGGGCCGACCTTGCGCCGGAAGTACTCGGGTGTCCAGGCCTGCGGTGCGCGGCCCGAGGCATTGAGGCCGTGCAGTTCGCGGCCGTCCCACAGGATGCAGAACGCATCCGAGCCGAGGCCGTTGCTCACCGGTTCGACGATCGTCATCGCCGCGGCGGTGGCGATCGCCGCATCTACCGCATTGCCCCCTTGCGCCAGCATGCGAAGACCGGCTTGCGCGGCCAGCGGATGCGAGGTGGCGACGACGTTGCGACCAAAGATGGGGAGGCGCTGGCTGGAATAGCCGGCGCCCCAGTCGAAGGAGTGCGACATGGGGTCTCGCTTCACGGAAGCTGGGTTGGCCCCATTCTAGGGAGAGCCGGCGGCGGTCCTGCCGTGCCAACCGCTGCGCCGAGGGGTCAATCGCCGAGGATCAGTCGACCTGCGCGCGCGCCTGGCGATGCAGTCGGCGGATGCCGCCCCACACCGCGATCGCGATGACCGGGATGCACAGCGCCACCGCGATGTCGGGCGAGATGGGCCAGCCGGCCGTCTTGAGGCCCTTGGCGAGGTAGCCCACGAGCCCAGCGCCGTAGTAGGTGACTGCCGCGACCGACAGCCCCTCGACCGCGCTTTGCAGCAGCATCTGCGCCTTCTGGCGGCGGTTCATCGCGTCCAGCAATTCCTGGCTGCTTTGCTGCTGCTCGATCTCGACCCGCGTACGCAGCAGGTTGCTGGTGCGCGAAATGCGTTCGGACAGGGCCTGTTGCCGGCGCGCGGCCCACACGCAGGTCTGCATCGCCGGCGCGAGCCGGCGCTCCATGAACTCGCCCAGCGTCTGCAGGTTTTCGAGGCGGTGTTCGCCGAGTTCCTCGATGCGCCGCTGCACCAGTTCGAAGTAGGCGCTGCTCGCCGAGAAGCGCGCATGGGTGCGTGCATAGAGGCTCTCGACCTGGCCGGCCAGCAAGGTGAGCTGGCGCAGCAGCTCCGGCTCCTGGTGGCGCTGCGCGCTGCGGATGAGCTCGGCCACGTTGGCGAGGTCGCGCTCGGCGTGCAGCAGCGCCTCGCCGACCTCGCGTGCCATCGGCAGGCCCAGCAGCGCCGTCATGCGGTAGGTCTCGATCTCCAGCAGGCGCTGCACCGCGCGGCCCAGGCGCCGCGGGCTCATGCCGGTCGCGACGACGACGAATCGCGCGAAACCGTCGGCGGCGAGGCGCAGGTCGGTGTAGACCTCGGCGTCGTTGTCCATCACGCTCGCGCCGAGCAGGCTGTCCTCGTTCAGCGTGCGCCGCACCAGCTGCCGCGTGTCTGTCGCGGCTTGATCCGGGTCGGCCTGCTCGCCGTTGCGCTGGGTGCGCACGATCATGTGCAGGCCAACCAGCCACTGGCCCGGCATTTCCGACAGCCAGTCCTGCGGCACCTCGGCGAGCGCCGTCGCATCGAAGGACTCGGGCGCGTCGTGCAGCTGCTTCCAGAAGGTGCAGGTATGGAACTCGGTGTGCTTTTCCCAGCGCAGGTGCAAGCCGCCGATGTCCACGCTCAGGTGGTTTGCGTCTTCCGCCGGCAGCGGCAGGTGGCGTTTGCGCAGCAGCGCCGCAATGTGCTCGCGCGCACGGTCGGCCTCGCCCAACAGCGCGATGTGCGACAGCGCCAGCGGCGCCGTCAGCCGCTCATAGGGACGGGCGTGGATCTCGTTGTGGAGTGCTTCGCGCTGCGGATGCGCCGTCAACATGGAATGCCGTCCCTTTGCCGTAGGGCGTGCAGCATACAAAAAGCCGGCGGCAGGAAAACAACAAGCCGGCAGCAAGCCGGCTCGTGAATCGAATTGGAGCCCCTCGTGGAGGGGGCTGGGGGAGGGGTACGTTCGCCGCGAAGCGGACTGAGGCTGCGCCTCAGTCCGCTTCGTGGAACGCCACTTCGCGCTTCGACCGGATCGACGGCAGCAGCACCACCACGATCATCAGCGCCGCGGCGACCAGCAGCCCGGCCGACAGCGGGCGCGTGATGAAGGTGCTCCAGTCGCCGCGCGCCAGCAGCAGGGCGCGCCGCAGATGCTCTTCCATCATCGGGCCGAGGATGAAGCCAAGCAGCAGCGGTGCCGGCTCGCAGCTGAGCTTGTAGAACGCATAGCCGATCACCGCGAACAGCGCCGTCATGTACACGTCGAAGTTGTTGTTGTTCAGCGTGTAGGTGCCGATGCAGCAGAACAGCGTGATCGCCGGGAACAGGAAGCGGTAGGGCACCGTCAGCAGCTTGATCCAGATGCCGATCAGCGGCAGGTTCAGGATCACGAGCATCGCGTTGCCGATCCACATCGATGCGATCAGGCCCCAGAACAGCTGGGGGTTGCTCGTCATCACCTGCGGACCCGGCTGGATGCCCTTGATCGTCATCGCGCCGACCATCAGCGCCATCACCGCGTTGGGCGGAATGCCCAGCGTCAGCATGGGGATGAACGAGGTCTGCGCACCGGCGTTGTTGGCCGACTCGGGGCCGGCCACGCCGCGGATGTCGCCCTTGCCGAAACGCCCGCTCGCGCCGGCGAGCTTCTTCTCCATCGTGTAGGCGGCAAACGACGACAGCAGTGCGCCGCCTCCCGGCAGCACGCCGAGCATGGAGCCGAGCGCCGTGCCACGCACCACCGAAGGCCAGGCGTCGTGGAAGTCCTGCCGGGTCGGCCACAGGCCCTTCACGTGCTTGGTGAAGACCTCGCGGTGCTCGGGCGGCTGGCCGAGGTTGGCGATGATCTCGCCGAAGCCGAACACGCCCATCGCGATGACGACGAAGTTGATGCCGTCGGTGAGCTCCGGCACGTCGAAGCTGTAGCGCGCGGTGCCCGAGATGACGTCGGTGTTGATCTGCGCGATCAAGAGGCCGAGGATGATCATCGCGATCGCCTTGATGAGCGAGCCCGATGCGAGCACGACCGCGCCGATCAGGCCGAGCACCATCAGCGAGAAATACTCCCACGGCCCGAACTTGAAGGCGAGCTCGGTCAGCGGCGGCGCGAAGGCCGCGATGATGATGGTGCCGACGCATCCGGCGAAGAAGGAGCCGAGGCCGGCGGCGGCGAGCGCCGCGCCGGCGCGCCCCTGCCGCGCCATCTGGTAACCCTCGATGGCCGTCACCACCGAGGCCGACTCGCCCGGCACGTTGATCAGGATGGCGGTGGTGGAGCCGCCGTACTGCGAGCCGTAGTAGATGCCGGCCAGCATGATGAGCGCAGGCGTCGCGTCCAGCGCATAGATCGAGGGCAGCAGCATCGCGATCGTCGCGACGGGCCCCAGGCCCGGCAGCACCCCCACGAGCGTGCCGAGCAGGCAGCCCATGAAGGCATAGAGAAGGTTCTGGAAGGTGAACGCGACACCGAATCCGAGCGCGAGGTTGTCGAGCAAGTCCATGAGGCGGCTTCTTGTGGTGGGTACTGTTCGTCAACCGCCGAGGAAGGCCGGCCACAGCGGAATGATCAGCTTCAGCCCGGCGACGAACACCGCCCAGGCGAACACCGTCAGCAGCACCGCGTTGATCAGCACGCCCAGCCACTTGAACTCTTCGCTCGCGAAACTCACCATCACGATCAGCAGCGGCACGGTGATGAACAGCCCGAGGCGCGGCAAGGCCAGGCCGAACACCGCGATCGACGCCACGATGACGAGCAGCGGCCGCCACGCGATCTTGCCGATCTTGTCGCCGCCCTCGGTTTCGATCGTCAGCGACTTGAACAGCACGACGGCGCCCAGGATCGCCATGATCACGCTGAGCATCAGCGGAAAGTAGCCGGGGCCGGGTCTGGCGGAGTTGCCGAGCGGGTAGTTGCCGGCGCCCACCGCGAACGCGATGCCCACCGCCACGAACATCACGCCGGACCAGAAGTCGCGTTCGCTCTTGATCTTCAACACGGCCTCCTGCCACTCAACTTGACTGCAGCGGATTCTAGGCAGCGGTCCTGATTCGCCCTGTGTGGTTTACACGTAAGGCATCCGCAGTGAAGAACGCTCGCGCGTGTGCGGCGTCACTCCCAGGCGGGCGTCGCGGTGAGCACTTCGTCCATGGTGGTCACGCCTTCGGCGACCTTCATCGCACCGGCCAGGCGCAGGGGGCGAAGCCCGTCCTTCACCGACTGCTGGCGCAGCTTCTGCGCATCGGGCACGGGCGTGATGCATTGGCGCGCCGCGTCGCTGACGTTGAGCAGTTCGTACAGGCCGGCACGGCCGCGGTAGCCGGTCATGCGGCACTCGAGGCAACCAACGGGCTTGTACGCGCGCACGCTGCCGTTCATGCGCCAGGGCTTGACCAGATCGGCGAGCGTCTCGGCCGTCGTCTGCTCGTCGGGCTGTTTGCAGTTCGCACAAAGCGTGCGCACGAGCCGCTGCGCGAGCACGCCGATCACCGTGGCGCCGATCAGGTAGGGCGGCACGCCGAGGTCCACCAGCCGCGTGATCGCCGAGGCGGCGTCGTTGGTGTGCAGCGTGCTGAACACGAGGTGGCCGGTGAGCGCCGCCTGGATCGCCATCTCGGCGGTCTCGAGGTCGCGGATCTCGCCCACCATGATGATGTCCGGGTCCTGGCGCATCAGCGCACGCAGGCCCTCGGCGAAGTTGAGGTCGAGCGCGGGCTGCACCTGCGTCTGGTTGAAGGCCGGCTGGATCATCTCGATCGGGTCTTCGATGGTGCAGACGTTGACCTCGTCGGTCGCGAGCCGCCGCAGCGTCGAATACAGCGTCGTCGTCTTGCCCGAGCCGGTGGGCCCGGTGACGAGGATGATGCCGTGGGCCCTGGCGACCAGCTGTTCCCAGCGCTTGGCGTCATGGCTGCCGAAACCGAGCTTCTCCAGCGGCTTGACGGTCGTGTCGGGATCGAAGATGCGCATCACCATCTTCTCGCCGAATGCCGTGGGCAGCGTCGACAGGCGCATCTCGACTTCGTCGCCGTCGGGGTTGCGTGTCTTGATGCGGCCATCCAGCGGGCGGCGCTTCTCGACCACGTCCATGCGGCCCAGCAGCTTCACGCGCGCGATCATCGCGTTCATGACGCCCGGCGGGAGCTGGTAGACGGTGTGCATCACGCCGTCGATGCGAAAGCGGATCGCGCTCAGCTCGCGGCGCGGCTCCAGATGGATGTCCGAGGCGCGCTGGTCGAAGGCGTACTGCCACAGCCAGTCGACCACCTGCACCACGCCCTGGTCGTTCGCGTCGAGCTGTCGGTTGCTGCGTCCGAGCTCCACCAGCTGCTCGAAACTCGCGATGGCCGAGGTCTCGCCGCTCTTGATCGCCGCGCGAACCGACTTCGACAGCGTGTAGAACTCGGTCGTGTAGCGCTGCAGCTCCGCCGGGCTCGTGAGCACGAGCTTGATCGCGCGGCGGGTGTGGGCCTCGATCTCGGCCACCCAGCCGGTGTCGAAGGGCTCGCAGGTGGCGATCGTCACCTCGTGCGCACCGACCTGCAGCGGCAGCGCGCGGCGGCGTTCGGCATAGCTGATCGACATGACCTCCGAGACACGGCCCACGTCGACCTTCAAGGGGTCGATGCGCACGTACGGCAGTCCGCAGCGGCCGGCCAGCCACTCGGTCAGCGCCTCGCTGTCGAGCGGCTTGCCGCTGCCCTTGCGCGTCAGGCCCGCCGCGCCCAGGCGCACCAGCGGATGCTGCACGCTGTCGGCCGAGCCGAAGCGCTTCTTGGTGCGGTCGGCGTCTTCGCTGCTGATGACGTGGTCCTCGCGCAGCCACTTGATCAGCAGTCGCCAGTCGAGGCGGCCGCGCGGCGTGGCGTGGACGGGCAGGTCGGTGGGGTTCATGTGTCGATGGGCGCACCCGGCAACGGGCGGATCATTCGCAGCCACTTGCGGGCCGGCAGCTGGAAGCGAGTTTCAATGTTTTCCGCACGAGCGGCAAGCACGTCGCGCGCGGGCATCGGCTCGCCCTTCCAGGCCACGACGATCGTATTGCCTTCCTTGGTGGGCCGCAGGCTGCACGCCCTGTCGTGGCTGAATGCGGCGGCGATGCGCGCCGCGCTGCGCTCGAAGCTCGCATCGCGGCCGAACAGGTTGACGCTCATCACGCCCTGATCGGCGAGCAGCCGCGCGCAATCGCGGTAGAAGGCCGCGCTGTCGAGCACCGGGCTTGCGGCATCGTGGTCGTAGAGGTCGATGCACAGAACGTCGGCCGTGCCCGCATGGCGCGGGTCGGCCGCATAGTCCGCCGCGTCGGCCTGCAGCACCTTGAGCCGCGCACCGTCGTCGGGGAGGCGAAACCACAGCCGGCACGCGTCGATCACCGTCGGGTTCAGCTCCACCGCCGTCGTGCGCATCTTCATCACGCCGTGGCAGAAGCGCGTGATGGCGGCCGCCCCCAGGCCGAGCTGCACCGCGTGGCCCTTTGCGAGCTGCTCCTGCGGGCGAAACAGCATCCACGCCATCATGCGCTGGATGTACTCGAGCTCCAGCGCCTGCGGCTTGCGCACGCGCATCGCGCCCTGCACCCAGGGCGTACCCAGGTGCAGGTAGCGCACGCCGCCGGCTTCCGACATCGTGGCCGGTGCGAGTTTGTCGAGGTCCACGTCCTTGTGATTCATGCGAGGCCGTGCCCGACGATCGCGTCGCGCCCGGCGTGGGCTGGAGAAACCCGTCAGTCTGCCAGAGCGGCCAGCCGCGGCAGCGCTGCATGTGCGTTCGCGGTCGTGATGCGCGCCGTCTCGTCGAGCGACCAGCCACGCAGCTCGGCCAGCGTCTGCGCGATGCGCGGCAGCTCGGCCGGCTCGTTGCGCATGCCCGCGCCCGCAGCCCGCTCGGCCGCGGTGCGGTACATCCAGTGCGGCGGGATGTCGGGCGCATCGGTCTCGAGCACGATCGCTTCGCCCGGCAGAGACTGCGCCAGTCGGCGGATCTGCAACGCGCGATCGAAAGTCATCGCGCCGCCGAAGCCGAGCTTGAAGCCGAGGCCGATGAAGTGCCGCGCCTGCTGCTCGCTGCCGTTGAAGGCGTGGGCGATGCCGCGCACCCCGATGCGCCGCAAATGCTTGAGCAGGCCGTCGGCCGACTTGCGCACGTGCACGATGACCGGCAGATCGAATTCGCGCGCGAGCATCAGCTGCGCCTCGTAGAAGCGCTCCTGCTTCGCGCGGTCCAGGCCCGGCACGAAATGGTCGAGTCCGATCTCGCCTACCGCCACCAGCCGCGGGTCGTCGCGCCGCTGCTGCAGCGCATCACGAAGCAAGGCGAGGTCGCCCTCGTGCGCCTGATCGGTGCACAGCGGGTGAATTCCCAGCGCGTAGGCGAACCCGTGGGCATGCGCGAGGTTGCGCACCGCGTCGAAATCCCACACCGCCACCGCGGGCAGCACGAGCTGCGCCACGCCGGCGGCGGCCGCGCGTTGAACCACCTGCTCGCGGTCGGCATCGAACTCGCGCGCGTCGAGGTGGCAATGGGTATCGATCCAGGGCATTTGTCGCGAATGATGCCTGTGCACGAAACCCGGCGCCGTGTTACGGTTCAGGCACGAGGTTTGCCGAATGGCGACCGAGGGGGTGCAGTGATGAAGAGGGCTCCGCTTTACAGCCGTTCTCGTCAACGGTTCGGTTCGCCGGCTCAGGGCAACGAGACGGCGGCGACGCGGGATCCTGTCACCACGCCCTCCTCGCCAAACGCCGGCATGCCGGCGCCGCAGCCCATGAACACCGCAACCGTCAAGCGCTCGCGCTGGCGCGCCTTTCTAGCCCGCCATCCGGTGCCGGTGTGGGCGCTGGCCGCCGTGCTGCTGTTGTTCGCAGGCGCCGCCGCTCAGCGTGCGATGTTCGTTCCCGCCGCAGCCCTGACGCAGAAGCACATCGACATGGCCGTGCGCCAGTCGCTCGAGAAGGATCCGCTGCCGTCGCCCTATTCGAGAGCCTATGCCGCGATCCGGCCCTCGGTGGTGCGTGTCGTCGGGCTCGACAAGGACGAGGATGAAATGCCCAAGCCGGGCGACGACCCGCGCAAACATGCCCGCTCGACCGGCACCGGCGTCGTGATCATCGACAACGGCACCATCCTCACCAACTTGCACGTGGTCGTCGGCTCGCAGCGCATCCGCGTGACCTTCGCCGACGGCCACGAGTCGGACGCGTCGATGGTCGGCGCGCAGCCGGAGAACGATCTCGCGGTGCTGCGCGCCAACAGCATCCCCGACGACCTGCAGGCCGCGACGATGCGCGGCACCGGCGACCTGGTGCCGGGCGACGAGGTGGTCGCCGTCGGTTTCCCCTTCGGCATCGGCCCTTCGACCTCGGGCGGCGTGATTTCGGGCCTCAAGCGAAGTTTTCGCGCGCCCGACGGCGACCGGCTGACCAACCTGATCCAGTTCGACGCCGCTGCCAACCCCGGCAACTCGGGCGGGCCGCTCGTCACGATGGACGGCGCCGTGGTGGGTGTCGTCACCGCCATCCTCAACCCGGGCGACCAGGGCACCTTCATCGGCATCGGCTTCGCGGTGCCGATCGAAAACGCCGCCGCCGCGGCGGGCCTGCCACCGTTCTGAGCGCCTCGCGAACCGACATCCTTCGACGAACCCTCACGCGCGCATCACACCATGGACAACACCGAACACACCGCCACGCTGATGGAGCGCATCCTCTACGAGGTCAAGCGCGTGGTCGTCGGGCAGGACCACTTCCTCGAGCGGGTGATGGTCGCGATGCTCGCGCAAGGCCACCTGCTGGTCGAAGGCGTGCCCGGCCTCGCCAAGACGATCACCATCAAGACGCTCGCGACCACGCTGCGCGGCTCGTTCAAGCGCATCCAGTTCACGCCTGACCTGGTGCCGGCCGACCTGGTGGGCACGCGCATCTACAACCAGAAGACCGGCGACTTCAGCACCTCGCTCGGTCCGGTGTTCGCCAACCTGCTGCTGGCCGACGAGATCAACCGCGCCCCGGCCAAGGTGCAGAGCGCCCTGCTGGAAGTGATGCAGGAACGACAGGTAACGATTGCAGGCGAGACGCACAAGGTTCCGTCGCCTTTTCTGGTGATGGCCACGCAGAACCCGATCGAGACCGAAGGCACCTACCCGCTGCCCGAAGCGCAGGTCGACCGCTTCATGATGAAGGTGCTGGTGGGCTACCCGAGCGAGGAAGAGGAGTTCGTCATCGTGCAGCGCGTCACCGGCGACCCGGAGGTGGTGAGCGCCGTCGCGAGCACGGGGCAGCTGGCCGAACTGCAGCAGGAATGCCGCAAGGTCTACGTCGATCCGTCGCTGATGCAGTACGCCGTCAAGCTGGTCTCGGCCACGCGCGAGCCCGCGCGCCACGGCCTGCCCGATCTTGGCAAGTACCTCACCTTCGGCGCCAGCCCGCGCGCGACCATCGGCCTGATCGAAGGTGCCAAGGCCATGGCCATGCTGCGCGGCCGCGCCTACGCCCTGCCCGAGGACGTGTCGGACCTGGTGCCCGACGTGCTGCGCCATCGCCTCGTGCTGAGCTACGAAGCGCTCGCCGACGGCTACTCGGCCGACCAGATCGTGACGCAGATCGTGCAGAAGGTGCCGCAGCCCGACAAGCCGCTGGCGCATCACGCCGGCGAGCGCTAGAAAACGTCATCGAGCCGACCCATCATGAACGCGCCGACCACCGAGGCCATCCTGCGGCGGCTCGAATGGACGGTGATCCGCCGCCTGGACGGGCTGCTCCAAGGCGACTACCGCTCGCTGTTCCGCGGCGCGGGGCTCGACCTCGCCGACCTGCGCGAGTACCAGCACCACGACGACGTGCGCCACATCGACTGGAACGTCACCGCGCGGCTGCAAGTGCCGCATGTGCGCCAGTTCACCGAAGACCGCGAGCTCAACGCCTGGTTCCTGCTCGACCTGAGCGGCAGCGTCGACTTCGGCTCGCAGGAGCGCACCAAGCGCACGGTGTCGGCCGAGTTCGTGGCCGTGCTGGCGCGGCTGCTCACGCGCCACGGCAACCGCGTGGGCGCGCTCGTCTACGGCTCGGCGGTCGACGCGATGCTGCCGGCGCGCCACGGGCGCACGCACGTGCTGCACCTGCTGCAACGCATGCGCTCGTACCAGCCGCCGCCGGCGACGCACGAGACACAGCTGCGCGGGCTGCTCGAGTCGGCGATGCGGATGATCCCGCGCCGCGCGATGGTGTTCGTGATCTCGGACTTCATCAGCGCGCCCGGCTGGGAATTGGCGCTCGCCCACCTCGCGCGGCGCCACGAGGTGCTCGCGATCCGGCTGTACGACGCGAGCGAGCTGGAACTGCCGGACCTCGGACTCGTCACGATCCAGGACGCCGAAACCGGCGAGCAGCTGTTCATCGACACGCACGACGCGGGCTTTCGCGAGCGCTTCGTGCGGGCCGCCGAAGAGAACGAGAATCGGCTGCACGAGGCCCTTGCGCGGGCGGGGGTCGATACCCTGGAACTCGCCACCGACGACGACCTCGTGGACAGCGTGCTGCGATTTGCCGAGATGAGAAAGCAGCGCAGCCGGCTCTCGGCCGGCGGCGCGATGCCGGTCCACCTGCTGCGAGACCTCGGGCCTGCCGGGGCGTCGTCTGCGAACCGGCCTGAAGTAGGAGGCCGCCCATGAGTTTCGTCTGGCCCGATCTGTTGTGGTTGTTGCTCGCCGTGCCGGCGCTGGTGCTGATGTACCTGTGGCTGCTGCACCGGCGCAAGAAGAACACCGTGCGCTACGCCAGCCTGGCGCTTGTGAAGCAGGCGGCCGGCAAGGGCCCCGGCTGGCGCCGCCACGTGCCGCCCGCGCTGATGCTGCTGGCCATCGCCACGCTGCTGGTCGCCACCGCGCGGCCGACCGCGATCGTCACGCTGCCGTCGCAGCAGGAGACCATCGTCCTCGCGATGGACGTGTCGGGCAGCATGCGCGCGACCGACGTGCAGCCGAACCGGCTGGTTGCCGCGCAGGAGGCGGCCAAGGCCTTCGTCAAGGAGCTGCCGCGCAGCGTGCGCGTGGGCGTGGTGTCGTTTGCCGGCACCGCGGCGGTGGTGCAGCCGCCGACGCAGAACCACGAGGACATCTTCGCCTCCATCGACCGCTTCCAGCTGCAGCGCGCCACCGCCATCGGCAGCGGCATCGTGCTGTCGCTGGCGACGCTGTTCCCCGACGCCGGCATCGACCTGTCGCAGATCACCGGCGCGCGCAACATGCCGCTCGGCCCGGGCGAGACGCCGAAGAAAGAGAAGGCGCCGGTGGAGCCGGGCTCGTACACCTCGGGCGCGATCATCCTGCTGACCGACGGCCAACGCACGACAGGCCCCGACCCCGTCGACGCCGCCAAGATGGCCGCCGACCACGGCGTGAAGGTCTACACGGTGGGCATCGGCACCAAGGACGGCGAGGTCATCGGCTTCGAAGGCTGGAGCATGCGGGTGCGGCTCGACGAAGACACGCTCAAGCAGATTTCCAACCTGACGCGTGCCGAATACTTCTACGCGGGCACCGCGGCCGACCTGAAGAAGGTCTACCAGTCGCTCAGTTCGCGGCTGGTGGTCGAGAAGAAGGAAACCGAGATCAGCGGCCTGTTCGCCGCGGCCGCGGCCTTGCTCGTGGCGATGGCCGCCGGCTTGTCTGTGGCCTGGTTCGGCCGCGTGATGTGAGCCCCGAGCGAGGACCACCTCCTCGTTAGTCCCGCTTGAATTTCGGCAAGTCGTATGGCCCCCTCAAATGAGGGGTGGCGAGGCCTTCGCCGACGGCGCTCAATCGCAAAGCTTTGACCTCAATCAATGCGCGCACTCGCGCGACGTGTCGCTGGGAAACAGCCGCAGCGTTGATCAACGTCTGCCTCCGCGGACAACCGCCTTTGGACGATTTGGAGGATCCGATGAAAATGCACCTTGTCACTGCGACGGCCGCGCTGCTCTTGTCGCAAGCCGCATCGGCCGCACTGGTAACCGACCCTGACGATGCGCGCAGCTGGCAAGGTGCAACGGTGGGCACCTTCGCGCAGCTCTACTACGGCAGCAACACGCTCGCCAATCGCCAGTTGGTGGTGAACAACAACCTGCTCGACGACGGCATATTCAGTTCGGCCGGGTTCGTCGGCGCGACGATGATCCAGGCCACCGGTGTGGGCAGCACGGGCACCTCGCTCGACAACACCGGAACCGGCAGCTACGGCTACACGGCACCCTGCGCCTGCCTTGGCGTGCTTGACGCCGGCAGCGGCATCGACGCCCACTGGATCCAGACCGACAACGTGATCGGACACTCGGTCTGGGACCTCGGCTTCCAGGCCACCAAGGCGGCCGTATTCAACACCATCGACCACGGGCCGTTGCCGCAGGAGGCGATCGAGTCGACCGTCTACCTGTCGAACGACCAGATCACCTGGACACAGGCCGTCGTCGAGCGCGTCTGGCTGGAGGGCTTCCAGCCCAACGCCGGCATCCTGTGGGACGGCTTTGTCTACGCCGTGGGCACCGGCAGCGCAAACACCTTCCGCTATGCCTCGATCATCTGGGGCGGCCCGGGTGCCTTGCTGAGCGATGGTGACAACGAGATCAACGGCGTCATGGGCTTGCGGCCCGACTTCACGCCGCCACCGGCGATTCCTGAGCCATCGACTTATGCGCTGATGGCAGCGGGCCTGGCGGCGATCGCCGGCCTCGTCCGGCGCCGGCGGGGCCAGTCGTAGCGCCGTTCGTCACAGCGACCGCGCAGCGCGCTATTCGACCAGCCGTCCGTGCTTGAGCCGCAGCACGCGGTCGCACTTCTTCGCCAGCGTCTCGTCGTGCGTGACCATCACGTAGGCCATGCCACGCTGGCGCGCCAGTTGGAGCATCAGCGCGAAAACGCCGTCCGCGGTTTCGCGGTCGAGGTTGCCGGTGGGCTCGTCGGCCAGCACGCAGGCCGGGTCACCGGCCAGCGCGCGTGCGATCGCCACCCGCTGGCGTTCGCCGCCTGACAGCTGCGAAGGGCGGTGCATCACCCGATCGGCGAGCCCCACCTGCGCCAGCACCTTCTGCGCCTTCTCGCGTGCGTCGTGCAAGGTCGCGCGGCGGATGCGCAGCGGCATTCCGACGTTGTCGAGTGCCGTGAACTCCGGCAGCAGGTGGTGGAACTGGTAGACGAAGCCGAGGTGCAGGTTGCGCCAGTCGCCCTGCTCGGTGGGCGCCATGTGCGCGAAGTCGCGGCCCTCGAGTTCGACCGTGCCGGCGGTGGGCGCCTCCAGCCCGCCCAGCAGGTGAAGCAGCGTGCTCTTGCCCGAGCCCGAGGCGCCGACCACCGCCACCGTCTCGCCGCGCCTGACGCTCAGGTCCACGCCTTGCAGCACGTGAACGTCGAGGCCGCCCTCCTGGAAGTGCTTGTGCAGCCCGATCGCGCGAATGACGAGCTCACTCATAGCGCAGCGCCTCGGCGGGTTGCACGCGGCTCGCGCGCCAGCTCGGGTACAGCGTGGCCACGAAGGCGAGCACCAGCGAGATCAGCACGATCGGCACGATGTCCGAACTCTGCGGATCGCTGGGCATGCGGCTGATCAGGTAGATGCTGCCGGGCAGGAAGCTCACCTGCAGCGCACGTTCGATCGCCGGCACGATGACGTCGATGTTGAGCGCGATCAGCAGGCCCAGCAGCACGCCGCTCAGCGTGCCGATGACGCCCGAGGCCGCGCCCTGCACCATGAAGATGCCCATGATCGATCGCGGGCTCGCGCCGAGCGTGCGCAGGATCGCGATATCGGCCTGCTTGTCGGTGACCGTCATCACGAGGGTGGACACCAGATTGAAGGCGGCCACCGCGACGATCAGCGTGAGGATGATGAACATCAGCCGCTTCTCGATCTGCACCGCCTCGAACCAGTTGCGGTTGGTGCGCGTCCAGTCGCGCACGTTGACCTGCGGGCCGAGCGTGGCCGCCAGTTCGTCGGCCACCTCGCGGGCGGCGTGCACGTCGGACAGGCGCAGCTGCACGCCCGTGGGCCCTTCGACGCGGAACAGCCGCGCCGCATCGTCGAGGTGGATCAGCGCGAGCCCGCTGTCGTATTCGAAGTGGCCGGCGTCGAAGGTGCCCACCACCGTCATCTGCTTGAGCCGCGGCACGATGCCCGCCGGCGTGACCTGCCCGCCCGGTGCGACGATGGTGACGCTGTCGCCTTCGCGCACGCCCATCGCGCGCGCCAGCTCGCCGCCCAGCACGATGCCCCAGCCGCCCGGCTGCAGCTTGGACAGCGTGCGGTCCTTGATCTTCGCGGCGAGGTCGGTGACGGTGGCCTCTTCGTCGGGCGAGATGCCGCGCACGATGGCGCCGCGCATGTCGTCGCCGCGTGCGATCAGTGCCTGCGCAGCGACGAAGGGTGCGGCCCCGATGACCTGCGGGTTCTCGCGCGCCTTCGCCGCAGTCGCCTGCCAGTCGGCCAGCGCCATGCCCTGCGATTCATAGACCTCGATGTGCGCGATGACCGACAGCATGCGGTCGCGCACCTCCTTCTGGAAGCCGTTCATCACGCTCAACACGACGATCAGCGCCATCACGCCCAGCGCGATGCCGATCATCGAGACGAAGGAGATGAAGGAGATGAAGCCGTTGCGGCGCCCCGCCCGTCCGGCGCGGGTGTAGCGCCAGCCGATCTGCAATTCATAAGGCCAGTTCATTGGGGGGCGATGCTACCCGACGGGCCAGCCGGCACGCTGCGCGCGGCTGCCATGCCGCGCCCGACGTCCACGCGCGCGAGCAGCGCGAGGCCGACCACGAAGAACGCTGCCGTCGACATGATCGCGAGACGGTGGTTGCCGGCGCTCAACAGCGTGATCACGCCGTAGGTCACCGGCCCGATGATGGCGGCGAGCCGCGTGGCAAAGGTCCACAGCCCGTAGAACTCCGCACGCTGCCGCTCGGGCGCGAACAGGCTGATGATGGCGCGGCCGGTCGACTGGCTCGAGCCCATGCACAGCCCGGCGATGACGGCGGCGATCCAGAACAGCAGCGGACCGGTGGCGAGCGCCGCGAGCGCGATCATCACGATCCAGCCACCCAGCGTGAGCGCGAGCGCGCGCTTGGCGCCGATGCGGTCCTGCCAGTAGCCGAAGCCGAAGGCGCCCAGCGCCGCCGCGATGTTGACGAGAAAGACGAGCATCATCGTCTGCGCCTGCTTGAAGCCCAGCACCTGCTCAGCGTAGACCGCGGCCAGCGCGATGACCACCGAGATGCCGGCCTGGTAGAACGCGCCGCAGATCAGCATCGACGTGAAGTCGCCGAAGCGGCGCGCGTTTCGCCAGGTCTGCGCCAGCTCGCGCAGCGATGCGGCCAGGCCCGAGATGCCCACCAGCGGCTGCGGCACCGCGCGTTCTCGCAGCAGCACGAAAGTCGCGATCGAGGCGATGCCGTACACGCCTGCCGTGATCAGCATCGTCACCGGCACGAACGAGGTGGTCGGCTCGCCGCGTGCCTGCGCCGCAAGCACGTAGGCGAGGCTCAAGCCCAGCGCCAGCATGCCGCCGAAATAGCCGAAGCTCCAGCCCCAACCCGACACGCGGCCGATTGCGTTCTGGCGCGCGAGTTCGGGCAGGAAGGCGGCCGACAGCGACTCGCCGTACGAGTAGAAGGTGTTCGACAGCACGACCGCCAGCACCGCGAGCGTCACGTCGCCGCGGCCGGTCAGCGCGAGCGCACCGGTGGCCAGAATGCAGCCGACGGTGCTGATCGCGAGCAGCCGCTTCTTCGCCGCGCGCAGGTCGGCATAGGCGCCGATCGCCGGCATCGTCAGCATCACCAGCAGGCTGGACGCGCCGAGCGTGAGCGTCCAGGCGAGCGTGCCCCAGGGCGCGCCGTTGGCGATGACGCCGACGAAGTAGGCGTTGAACACGGCCGTCAGCACGACGGTCGTGTAGCCCGAGTTGGCGAAGTCGTACATCGCCCAGCCGAAGACCTCGCGCTTGCGAACGCCCTCGTTGAGCGCTTCCTGCGGGAAGAGGGCCATGGCGGATCCCCGTCGTTGTGGCTAGCGAAAGTTTCCGGGCCTGCGCGTGGCTACTTCCGCGCGGTGAGGAACGGATTGAGAACCGGCACACCGAAATGCTTGAAGTCGGCCACGTTGCGCGTCACCACCGTGAGTTTGTGTGCACGAGCTGTCGCGGCAATCATCGCGTCCTCGTACAGGGTGTCGGAGGCGCGGTGCATCAGCCGAGCCCACTCACGAAAGGAGGTCGCATCCATCGGCACGACGTTGAAGGTGGCTGCCACCTGTTCCAGCCAAAGCTCCAGTTCATCGGCCTTGGGTGGGTCTTGCTCCCGCGTGATTTCGATGCCAGCCTGGATCTCGCCGATGGTCACCGCGCTGATGTGCAGCTCAGCGTCCTCCACGCCCTCGATCCATTGCAGCACTGCCCCATGGGGCTTGGGCTTGCGCAGTTCCGAAACGACGTTCGTATCGAGCACGTACATCGTGCTCACCGAAGTGCCGAGGGGCTGCGCCGCCGAGCATTACCTCTGGGAGGAACGGGAATTTCCGCACGCGCCTCATCGCAGAGCAGCAGTTCCTTGAGCGAACGTCTCGCGGATGCCTGAAGCCTGCGCCACTCGTCGGCCGGCACCAGCACGGCCGCCTCGGCCCCGCGCTTCGTCACCATCTGCGGACCTTCGGTCAAGCACTTCTCCAGGAATTCGCTGAATCGAGCCTTTGCGTCCTGAACGGGCCATGTTTTCATCATCTTCACCGTCATGATGACTAGTGTGATGACTAGTCTATCAGACGTCAATGCGCCTCGTCCCAGTTGCGCCCGACGCCCACTTCCGCCAGCAGCGGCACCTTCAGTTCGGCCACCGAGGCCATGATCCGCGGCACCTCGGCGCGGCACCACTCGAGTTCACCCTCGGGCACCTCGAACACGAGTTCGTCGTGTACCTGCATCACCATCTTCGTCGATCGGCCCGCCTCGTCGAGCGCCTTCTGCACCGCGAGCATCGCGAGCTTGATCAGGTCGGCCGCCGTGCCCTGCATCGGCGCGTTGATCGCCTGCCGCTCGGCGCCGGACTTGCGCGGGCCGTTGGGGCTGTTGATCTCGGGCAGCCACAGGCGGCGCCCGAACACCGTCTCGACGTAGCCGTGCGACTTGGCAAACGCCTTGGTCTGGTCCATGTAGCGCTTGACGTTCGGGTAGCGCGCGAAGTAGCGCTCGATGTAGGCGATCGCCGCGCTTCGTTCGATGCCGAGGTTGGCCGCGAGGCCGAAGGCGCTCATGCCGTAGATGAGGCCGAAGTTGATCGTCTTGGCGTAGCGCCGCTGCTCGCTCGTCACCTGCAGCGGGTCGACGCCGAACACCTCGCCGGCCGTCGCGCGGTGCACGTCCATGCCTTCGACGAAGGCCTTCAGCAGGTTCGGGTCTTCGCTGATGTGCGCCATCAGCCGCAGTTCGATCTGCGAGTAGTCGGCGCTCATCACCACATGGCCGGGCGGCGCGATGAAGGCTTCGCGCACGCGACGGCCCTCGGCCGTGCGGATGGGAATGTTCTGCAAATTGGGTTCGTTGCTCGACAGCCGCCCCGTCACCGCCACCGCCTGCGCGTAGTTGGTGTGCACGCGGCCGGTGGCGCGGTTGACCATCAGCGGCAGCTTGTCGGTGTAGGTGCCCTTGAGCTTGGCGAGGCTGCGGTGCTCGAGGATCTTCGCCGGCAGCGGGTAATCCTCGGCCAGCTTCTCCAGCACGTCCTCGTCGGTGCTCGGCGCCCCGCTCGCCGTGCGCCTGATCACCGGCATGGCGAGCTTGGTGAACAGCACGTCGCCGATCTGCTTGGGCGAGCCGATGTTGAACGGCTGCCCCGCGAGTTCGTGTGCCTCGCGCTCCAGCGCCATCATGCGTTCGCCCAGCTGCTGGCTCTGCGCCTGCAGCACGGCGGCATCGATCAGCACGCCGTGGCGTTCGATGCGATGCAGCAGCATCGATACCGGCATCTCGATGCGCTCGTAGACCTCGCGCAGCTTGGGCTCGGCCTCGAGCCGCGGCCACAGCGCCTGGTGCACGTGCAGCGTCATCTCGCTGTCTTCGCACGAATAGTCGGCCGCGCGGCTCACCTCCACCTGCGCGAACGGAATCTGGTTCGCGCCCTTGCCGCAGACGTCCTCGTAGCTCAGGCCCTTGCGGCCGAGGTGGCGGTCGGCGAGGCTTTCCAGACTGTGAGGCTTGTGCGCTTCGAGCACGTAGCTCTGCAGCATCGTGTCGTGCACGACCCCGCGCACAGCGATGCCGGCGTTGGCGAACACGTGGGCGTCGTACTTCACGTTCTGCCCGACCTTGAGCGCCTTCGGGTTTTCGAGCCAGGGTTTCAGGCGCGAGAGCACCTCGTCGAACGGCAGTTGGTCGGGCGCGCCGGCGTAGCTGTGGCGCAGCGGAACGTAGGCCGCCTCGCCGGGCGCTGTACTGAACGAGAGGCCGATGATGCCCGCCGTCATCGGGTCCAGCGAATCGGTCTCGGTGTCGACTGCCGTGAGCGGCGCGGTTTCGATTTTTGCGACCCAGGCGTCGAGCATCTCCCGTGACACCACCAGGTCGTAGTGGCGCTCCACCGGCGGGGCCTGCGGCGCAGGCGGACGAGGCGCCGCGCCGCCACCGGCAATCGCGGCGTCGCCGCGCAACT
Source organism: Burkholderiaceae bacterium (assembly GCA_905339355.1). Lineage (GTDB taxonomy): Bacteria > Pseudomonadota > Gammaproteobacteria > Burkholderiales > Burkholderiaceae_C > Albitalea. The sequence continues at coordinate 4,529 of CAJPFZ010000177.1, read as the reverse complement.
CGTTTTCGAGCTCGCGGCGCAGGCTCTTGAAACCGTAGCGCTCATAGAAGGCGAGCAAGCCGTCGCGGTCGACGTCGCGCATCGCGAGCGACTCGAACTCGGGCCAGTCCATCACGTGACCGCTCAAGTCGCAGTCGGTCACCACGGTGATGAGGCGCCGGCCCTGCGGCAGCCAGTCGAGCGCGCGGCGCAGGTTCTCGCCGGCGACGCCCTTGACGCCTCCCGCGGCGGCCATCACGCCTTCGAGCGAGCCGTGTTCGGCGATCCACTTGGCGGCCGTCTTCGGACCCACCTTGTCGACCCCGGGCACGTTGTCGACGCTGTCGCCAACGAGCGTCAGGTAGTCGATGATGCGCTCGGGCGGCACGCCGAACTTCGTGACCACGCCGTCGACGTCGAGCTTCTCGCCGGTCATCGTGTTGATCAGCGTGACCTGCGGCGTGACGAGCTGGGCGAGGTCCTTGTCGCCGGTGGAGATGACCACCTTGTGCCCGCCCTTGGCGGCCGCGCAGGCGAGCGTGCCGATGACGTCGTCGGCCTCGACGCCGGGCACTTCCAGCACCGGCCAGCCGAGCAGCTTGACCACTTCGTGGATCGGGTCGATCTGCAACGCCAGGTCGCTGGGCATGTCCTTGCGCGTCGCCTTGTAGTCGGCGTACCAGTCGTCGCGGAACGTCTTGCCCTTGGCGTCGAAGACGCAGGCCGCGTGCTCGCACGGCACCTGCTCGCGCAGCTTCTTCATCATGCCGACGATGCCGTGGATGGCGCCGACCGGAAAACCGTCGGGCGCGCGCAGATCGGGCAGTGCGTGAAACGCGCGGTAGAGGTAGCTGGAGCCGTCGACCAGCAGCAGCGTGCTGGGGTCGGTTTCGATGGAATCGGTCATCCGGCGATTGTCAGGCAAGGCGCCAGGGCGCCTTGCCTGCGCCGCCTAGCGCGACGCCGGCGCGAGCCGCCGACGCATCACCGCGTCCATCTCGGCGAGGAAGTCCTTGTAGCGGATCGGCTTGGTGACGTAGCCGTCGCAGCCGGCGGCGCGCGTGTCGTCTTCGTCGCCCTTCATCGCGAAGGCGGTGAGCGCGATCACCGGCAGGTGCGCGGTGCGCGGATCGGCCTTCAGCATGCGTGTGGCTTCAAGCCCGTCGATGTCGGGCAGCTGGATGTCCATCAGCACCAGGTCGGGCTGCTCGCGGCGCGCCAGCTCGAGGCCGGCGCTCGCATGGTCGGCCTGCAGGATCTCGTGGCCTGCGTTTTCGAGGATCGCTACCGTGAGCGCCATGTTGACGGGTGAATCCTCGATCACGAGTATTCGGAGCATGTACTTTCTTCCCTGTGCCGCACCTGACTCAAGAGGGTCGTAAGGTAGCGCCTCACTTCGAACCGTCAACCTGTAAGGCTTGACAGCTTGTGCGCTCAGCGCGCTGCCTGATACGGTTCGCTTGCTCAAAGACGCCGCGGCAGGTACACCCCTCGGACTCCCCTCGCCCGCCGCATCCTGCTGGTCCCGTGTCCACCGGTTAAAGGCAGGGCGTCTTTGAGCACCTTTCTCGGCGCGCCCTGTGGGCGTACTACCTGCGGCGAGGCTCTAGAATCGGCCGCATGAACGCTCCCCTTGCTGTCGCCGCCTGTGCACTGTCGTGCATCTTCAGCGCCCCGCTGTCGGCCCAGGAGGCGAGCAGCACCCAGGAACCCGGTACGCCGGAGCCCAAGGTCCAGCTGACCGTCATCGAAGACGACTCGGTGCGCATCGAAGAGCTGAAGGTGCGCGGCCAGACGCAGCGCATCAGCGTCCAGCCCAAGGGCATCAAGGGCTACGAGATCATCCCAGCCGACCAGGGGCGCGACATCTCCGACAGCGCCGGCTCGCAGCGCGGCGCCGCCGGCAAGCGGGTCTGGCGCGTCCTTACTTTCTAGCCCGAATCGTCGATGGCAGTCTTCACTGAGGTCTCGTTCGACGAGGCCGCCGAGTTGGTATCACGCCTGGACATCGGTGAGCTGAGCACGCTCAGCGGCATCACCTCGGGCATCGAGAACACCAACTACTTCGCCGACACCACGCGCGGGCGCTTCGTGCTGACGCTGTTCGAGCGATTGACCTTCGAACAGCTGCCGTTCTACCTGCACCTGATGAAGCACCTGGCTGGCCGCGGCATTCCGGTGCCCGACCCGCAGGCCGACCGCGACGGCAACATCCTGCATGTTCTGAAGGGCAAACCCGCCGCCCTCGTCAACCGCCTGCGTGGGCACCATCACCTCGCGCCGGATGCCGCCCATTGCGCGAGCGTCGGGGCGATGCTTGCGCGCATGCATCTGGCGGGGTCCGATTTCGCGATGACGCAGCCCAACCTGCGCGGGCTTGCCTGGTGGGAAGAGACGGTGCCGGTCGTGCTGCCGCACCTCGACGAGGCGCAAGCCGAGCTGATCAGCTCGGAACTCGCCTTCCAGCAGCATGCGGCTGCCTCGGCCCAGTTCGACCAGCTGCCGCGCGGCCCCATCCACGCCGACCTGTTCCGCGACAACGTGATGTTCGAGGACGACCAGCTGACGGGCTTCTTCGACTTCTATTTCGCCGGTGTCGACGCACTCCTATACGACATCGCCGTGTGCCTGAACGACTGGTGCATCGACCTCGAGTCGGGGCGCCTGGTCGAGGAGCGCGCGAACGCCTTCGTCGCGGCCTATCACGCGGTGCGCCCGCTCGGCGGCGCCGAGCTGCGGCTGATGCCGGCGATGCTGCGCGCCGGCGCCTTGCGCTTCTGGATATCGCGGCTATGGGACTTCCACCTGCCGCGCGACGCGACGATGCTCAAGCCGCACGACCCCACGCACTTCGAGCGCGTGCTGCGCGAGCGCGTCGACACGCCGTGGCACTTCACGCCGGCTGCGGCGGGCGTGCCATGAAGCTCAAGCTGGTGCCGGCGCGACAGGGCGCCGCCTGGGTGCGCCAGGGCCTCGCCATCTTCTTTCGCCGTCCGGTGGCCTTTTGCCTGCTGTTCGTGCTGTACCTCCTGATCGCACCGATGGCGATGTTCGTCGTCGCGCCGCTCGCCACGCTCGCCTTCATGATCGCGACGCAGCAGGCGCTGCAGGGGCGCTTCCCGACGCCGGGGGTCTTCATCGAGCCGTTGCGCGTCGGCGCCTCGCAGCGCTGGGCGCAGCTGCACCTGGGGCTGGCCTACGCGGCCGGCGTCGCGCTCGTCTTCTGGCTCGGCGACTCGATCGGGGGGCGTGCCTTCGAGGCGCTGCGCGAGGCGGTTTCCGCCGGGCGCACCACCCCGCAGGAACTCGAGCCGCTGCTCGGCAACAGCGCATTGCAGCTCGGCTGGCTCACGCTGGTGGGCGGCATCGCGCTGCTCGCGGTTCCGTTCTGGCATGCGCCGGCGCTGGTGCACTGGGGCGGCCACTCGGCGATCAAGTCGCTGTTCTTCAGCACCGTCGCGTGCTGGCGCAACAAGGGCGCGCTGGTGGTGTTCTCGCTCGCCTGGGTCGCCGTGGTGCTGGTGTTCGCGATGATCTCGACGACGGTGTTCGCCCTGCTGGGCGTGCCGCAGATCGCCCTCGCCGCGATCACGCCGGGCATGCTGATGCTGTCGGCGGCGTTCTATGCCTCGCTGTTCTTCACCTTCGCAGACAGCTTCGAGCCGGCGGCCATCGAGGCACCGCCGACATCGTTGGAGACCAACGCATGAACAGAATCGCGATCGTCACCGGCGCGGGCAGCGGCATCGGCCGCGCGAGCGCCATCGCGCTGCTGAACGCCGGCTGGCACGTCGTGCTGGCCGGACGGCGCGGCGACGCCTTGCAGCAGTCGCTCGCCGAGGCGGGCGCCGCCGCCTCGCGTGCGCTCGCCGTGCCAACAGACGTGCGCGAGCCTGATTCGGTGAAGGCACTGTTCGAGCAGACGCGGCAGGCCTTCGGCCGGCTCGACCTGCTGTTCAACAACGCCGGCTGCGGCACGCCGGCGATGCCGCTGGAGGATCTGAGCTTCGAGCAGTGGCGCATGGTGGTCGACATCAACCTCACCGGCGCGTTTCTCTGCACGCAGGAGGCCTTCCGCCTGATGAAGGACCAGACACCGCGCGGCGGGCGCATCATCAACAACGGCTCGATCTCGGCCCACGCGCCGCGGCCGTTCTCTGCCCCCTACACCGCCACCAAGCACGCGATCACCGGACTCACCAAGGCCACGGCGCTCGACGGCCGCGCCTACGACATCGCCTGCGGGCAGATCGACATCGGCAACGCCGCCACGGAGATGACCGATCGCATGGCCGCCGGCGTGATCCAGCCGCGCGGCGACATGATGATCGAGCCGCGCATGGACGTTCGGCATGTCGCAGACGCGATCGTGCAGATGGCCGCGCTGCCGCTCGAAGCCAACGTGCAGTTCATGACCATCATGGCGACCAAGATGCCGTTCGTCGGCCGCGGCTGACCGGAAACGAGGCGGGAATCCAACAGGTTCCCGGCCCCGCCGGCCATGCTTCGCCACACGGTGTTTCTACCTATGGGATCGCGGCCGGCGTTCC
>CAJPFZ010000176.1 GCA_905339355.1 Burkholderiaceae bacterium | reverse complement strand
AGCGCAACTCCGGGGCGCCGACAAGGTCACCGCCCCTCGGTTAGGGTGGGCGGGTGCCGAGCAAAAAGAAGTCCCCGCCCTCGCTGGCCGAACACCGCGCCGCCGGCGCCAGCGCGTTCCTCATCGTCGACATGATCAGCTGCTGGGACTTCCCGGATGCACGCCATCTGCTGCCGCAAGCCGCTGCCATCGCGCCGCGCATCGCCGCCTTCAAGGCCCGCTGCAGGCGCGCCGGCGTGCCGGTGATCTATGCCAACGACAACCGCGGACAGTGGCGCTCCGACTTCCGCCAGGTCGTCGCCCAGTCGCTCGAACATGGCGGCGCCGGCGCCGAGATCACGCGCCAGCTGGCGCCGGACGACGACGACTACTTCGTGCTGAAGCCCAAGCATTCGGCCTTCTTCGCCACCCCGCTGGACCTGCTGCTGCAGCACCTCCATGTGCGGCGGCTGCTCATTGCCGGCGTGGCGTCGGACCAGTGCGTGGCGACGAGCGCGGTCGACGCACGCATGCGCGACTACGAGGTGCTGGTGCCGGGCGACTGCGTCGCTTCGCAGAACGTGCAGCGCAACCAGCGCGCGTTGCGCCACTTCGAGGAGGCGCTGGACATCCGCACCACACGGTCGACCCACGTGCGGCTGCCCAAGCGATCGTAGTGCGGCGCATTGCGCCGGACGTTCAGCACCAGCGATGGCCGCCGGCAGGCGCCGCCAGCGCGCGCTGCGCGGCGAGGAAGGTGGCGGCGTTCCAGCTCTGGCCCGCCATGCCCATGGGCTGCAGCGTCTCGCCGTGGAACCACTCGGCGAAACGCCAGTCGCCGACGCGGTTCACGTGGGCCAGCTTGAGCAGTTCGGACTGCGCCAGCGCGGGGTGGCCGGCCGCGGCGAGCGCCATCACCCAGAAGCCGCCGACGAAGGGCCAGATGCCCCCGTTGTGGTACTGGTGGGGCAGGTTCTGCCGGTGGCGGCTCATGTACAGGCGCCACAGCTTGTCGTCGGGCGTCAGCGGGTTCGTCACCACGCGCACCGGGTAGGGGTCGGCCACGCGCGCCGCGAGCAGCGCCTTCACGATGCGTTGCGCCTGCGAGTCGCCGGCCAGGCCGCAGAGGATCGCGAGCAGGTTGCCGAACACATCGCCCTCGTCGCCGACGAACGAGAAATTGACGAAGCTCAGGTACAGGCCGGACTGGTCCTTGCCGCGCCGCGCATAGTGGCGCAGCAGCCGCACGCGGCGGTATTCCGGCAGTTCGTCGCTGAACGGGTCGAACAACTCGTTGAAGTGCCGGTGCGTCGCGTCGGCATCCGGCAGGCCGAACAGGCGCTTCACGCGGTACCACAGCGCATTGGTGTACAGAACGAACCCCGAGCGCGGCATGATGTCGGCCCAGTCGCTGGCCTCGTTCTGCTGCAACAGGAAGAAGCGCTGGTGCTCCTGCGCCTGCAGCCACTGCAGCGCACGTTGCACCTGCGGCTGCCAGCGTCCGGCGACGTCGGACTCGGCGCTGCAGCGGCGCACGTGGTCGACGGCGATCAGCCACCACAGGGTCGCGTCGATGCAGCCGAGATACCAGAAATCGGCGTCGCTGCCGGCGGGGTCGACGTACTTCGGGATCTGTCCGTTGTCGGCCTGCCGCTCGGCAAGCGCGTCGAGGCTCGCGACGGCGCCGTGTTCGAGCGCAGCGACGCCGCTGCCGGCCATGCCGAGCACGCAGATCGCCGCATCGCGGCCGAAGATGCGCGTGTAGCTGCGCGCCTCTGCCGCGTCGCTGCGGCTGGCGGCGAGGATGCCTTGCGGCACGAGGTTGCGCTCGAGCAGGCGAAGGGATTCTTGGGCACACGCATCGAGCAGCGCGCGCTCTTCCGGTTGGTCGGTCATCGGGTTCCTTGGGAGCTGGCCGGGGGTTCCCCGCCGGCGTCGGCCGCCAGTGTAGAGACCCTCGTGAGCAGCACCAGCGAACGCGCCTGCAGTCGCACCGCGCCGCCGGGCGCGACGCCACCCGCGCCGGCGATGCCCGAGGGCTGCGCGGTGTCCATCAACACCTGCCAAGGCTCCCCAGCCGATGCCGGCAAGGTGAACTCCACATCCTCGCCACCGGCGTTGAAGAGCAGCAGGAAATCGTCGTCGACGATCGGTCGGCCGTGCTTGCCCACGTCGTCGATGCTGCGTCCCGCCAGCAGCATGCCCAGGCAGCGGGCGTGTTCGTGCTCCCACTGCTGCGAGGTCATCTCCTCGCCGTTCGGGCACAGCCACACAACGTCCTTCTGCTGCCCGCCATGCAGCGGGCGGCCGGCGAAGAAGTCGCGCCGCCGAAAGCTCGGATGCGCGCGGCGCAGCGCCAGCAGGCGCTGCACGAAGCCGTGCAGCAGCTCGCGCTCGGGCGTCTCGGTCCAATCGACCCAGCTGATCTCGTTGTCCTGGCAGTAGGCGTTGTTGTTGCCGAGCTGGGTGCGGCCACGCTCGTCGCCGGCGAGCAGCATCGGCACGCCCTGCGACAGCAGCAAGGTGGCGAGCAGGTTGCGCTTCTGGCGCTCGCGCAGCGCGTTGACCTGTGCGTCGCCGGTGGGCCCTTCGGCGCCGCAGTTCCACGACAGGTTGTGGTTGTGGCCGTCGCGGTTGTCTTCTCCGTTGGCGAGGTTGTGCTTGTCGTTGTACGAGACCAGGTCGTGCAGCGTGAAGCCGTCGTGCGCGGTCACGTAGTTGATGCTCGCGTGCGGCCGCCTGCCCGAGCGCCCATAGAGGTCCGACGAGCCCGTGAGCCGGCGCGCGAACTCGCCGATCACCCCGCCGTCGCCCTTCCAGTAGGCGCGCATGCCGTCGCGGTAGCGGTCGTTCCACTCGGCCCAGCCGAGCGGGAAGTTGCCGACCTGGTAGCCGCCGTGGCCCAGGTCCCAGGGCTCGGCGATCAGCTTGACGGTGTTGAGCGTCGGGTCCTGGCGAATCACGTCGAAGAAGCCGCCGAAGTGCGCGACATGCCCGCTCTCGCGCGCCAGCGCCGACGCGAGGTCAAAGCGGAAGCCGTCGACGTGCATCTCCTCGACCCAGTAGCGCAGCGAGTCCATCACCATCTGCAGCGCCCGCGGATGCTCGAGGTTCACGGTGTTGCCGCAGCCGGTGACGTCGTCGTAGAAGCGGCGCTCGCCCTCCTTCAGGATGTAGTACGACGCGTTGTCGATTCCGCGCAGCGAGAGCGTCGGCCCGAGGTGATCGCCCTCGCAGGTGTGGTTGTAAACGACGTCGAGGATCACCTCGATGCCGGCGCTGTGCAGCGTCTTCACCATGGTCTTGAATTCCTTGACCTTGCGCGAGTGGCTGTAGCGCATCTCGGGGGCGAAGAAACCCAGCGAGTTGTAGCCCCACAAGTTGCGCAGGCCGCGGTCGACCAGCCGGCGCTCGTCGACGAAGCTGTGCACCGGCATCAGCTCGACGGTGGTGACGCCCAGTCGCTTCAGGTAGGCCACCACCGGCGCCGACGCGAGGCCGCCGTAGGTGCCGCGCAGCGGCTCGGGCACCGCCGGGTGGCGCATCGTGAAGCCGCGCACGTGCAGCTCGTAGATCACCATGTCGTGCCACGGCACCACGGGGCGGCGGTCGTCGCCCCAGGTGAATGCGGGCTCGAGCACGCGGCACTTGGGCATGTAGGGCGCGCTGTCTCGCCGGTCGAAGCTCAGGTCGCCCTTGCGGTGGCCGGGCGTGTGGCCGTAGAGCGCGTCGCTCCAGCGCAGCGTGCCGACGAAATCGCGCGCGTAAGGGTCGATCAGCAGCTTGTGGTGGTTGAAGCGGTGGCCTTGCTCGGGCTGGTAGGAGCCGCGCACGACGTAGCCGTAGGCGAGCCCCGGCCGCGCCTCGGGCAGGTAGCAGTGCCACACGTGGTCGGTGCGCTCACGCAGCGGGATGCGCTGCAGCTCGTGGCGCCCTTGTGCGTCGAACAGGCACAACGTGACCGCGTCGGCGTTTTCCGAGAACAGCGCGAAGTTGACGCCCTCGCCGTCCCAGGTGGCGCCGAACGGATACGACCGGCCCGGCCAGACGGCGGTGATCGGCGGGGTGCGGCTCAATCTCCGGCGTCCCTGCGATCGCGCCTGGCCGTCGGCCACCATTGCTCGAGCCGCGCGGCGGCCCATTCGCGTCCGCCCAGGCCGAACGCGAGCGCCACCGCGAGGACCAGCCCGGCCAGGATGATCAGAAACGCGTTCGTCAGGATGTTGCCGCCGATGTCCAGCCCGTCCAGCGCGATCAGGATCACGAAGACGAGCACTGCGTAGCGTGCGAGGCGCCCCAGCGCGTCGGCGTCGCGCACGCCCACGCCACGGCAGTAGGTGACCACCGCGTTGCCCACGAAACGCGCGAAGTAGGCGCCAAGGGCCAGGACCAGCAGCGCGACGATGACCCGCGGCACGAACACCATCACGCGCCCGAGCAGCTCGGTGACGTAGGTCAGGCCGAGGCTGTTGAACGCGACGATCAGCGCCGCGAGGATCACCACCCAGTAGGCGAGCGCCCCGAACAGCCGGGTCGTGTCGACCTCTGCGCCGCCGCGTTGCAGCATGCCGTCCATGCCGGAGCGCTGCGTGACGATGTGGAAGTTGATCGCACGCAACCCCTTCTCGATCGCGAAGCGGGCCGCCTTCGCGAACAGGTAGCCGGCCAGCAGGATCAACAGCGCGAGCCCCAGCCGCGGCAGGAACGCGCCGAGCTGGTGCATGAAGGCGCGCACGGGTTCAAGCAGCACGTCGACTCTGTCCATGGGTTCTCCTGATCTCAGAGGCTTCTCAGAGCCGCATCGAGCCGAGGATGCCCTGCAGCGGAATGCGCACCCAGTCGGGCCGATTGTCGATTTCGTAGCGCAGCTCGTACATCGCCTTTTCAAGCTCGAACAGGCCGAGCAGCCCTTGCCCCGGCTCCAGCTGGTCGTAGAGTTCGGCGCCTTGGGTGTGACGCGCGTATTCGCGCAGGAAGGCGTCGCGCACCTGCACTTCCCAGGCCACCGCCAATGGCGCCAGGCTGGCCAGGTCGTCGTCGTTCTGCGCCGCCTCGCGCAGCGCGCTGGCGCTCGCATAACCGAACGACCGCAGCATGCCGGCCACGTCGCGCAGCGGCGACTGCTTGGCGCGCCGCTCCTCGAAGCTGCGCCCGGGCTCGCCCTCGAAGTCGATGATCACGAAGTCGTTGCGCGAGACCAGCACCTGCGCGAGGTGGTAGTCGCCATGGGTGCGTGTCTTCAGCACCCGCTTGGCGCCGGCCGCGACGCGCTCGATGCGCTGCATGATCTCGAATCGCATCGCAAGCACGTCGTTCGCCTCGTTCAGCGCCGGGCCGTGCAGCCGCTCGCTCGCCGCGCGCAGCAGGTCGAGCGTCGTGCGCGCCTCAGCGCCCACGTGGCGGGCGAGGTTCGACAGTTCGGCGTTCGTGAGCGGCTCGGGCGCGAAGGCCGGCTCGCCGCTGCGCAGCGCGAACGCGAGGTGCAGCTCGGCGGTGCGCTGGCCGAGCCGGCGCACGAGTTCGAGGTAGGCGCCGTGCACGTCGGCCGGCGGCGGCTCGACGCTCTGGCGGCTGTCCTCGAAATGGCGCGCCAGGTAGTCCTGCGTGTAGACCCAGCCGTCGCCCTGGTTGGGCACGTACGCCTGCAGCAGGGCAAGCGTGGTCGGCGTGCCGTCGGCTCCCGTGTGTTCGAGCATGCCCGCGACCGGCACGCAGTTCGGAAACCGCGCGACCTCGGTCAGGTAGCGGCCGATCTCGTATTCGGGATTGACGCCGCGGCGCAGCCGGCGGTAGCCCTTGAGGAACAGCCGCTCGCCGAGCGTGACCAGGGTGTTGCTGCTCTGCGCCTTCGGGCGCCCGACCGGCAGGCTGTGCACGTCGTCACCGGCCAGTTCGCCGAATACCGTGGTCGGTGCAAAACGAAGCTTGCCGCCTCCGGCCGACGGCAGCTCGCGGCGCGCGCCGATCGCGCGCACGACGGCGTGGCAGAACGCCTCGTCGGCGAAGGCGTCGCCCATCACGCCGACGTTCGCCTGCTGGCGCACCCGCGCCACCGCCGCCCCCGCGAGGTTGCGCGTGCGTTCCTCGTCGCGGTCGTCCCAGGCCATCGCCAATGCCGCGAAGTAGGTCGAGGCTTCCGGCAGGCCGTCGAGTTCGAGCAGCGCGAGCAGCCAGCCGTGTTCGCCCTCCTCCCACAGCACGTGGTCGGCAAGCCGGGCGCGCTTGATCTCGCTTCCCTTGGAGGCGTACCAGCGCTGCGCCTCGATGTAGCGCGGCAGCGTGTCGGTTTCGAATTGTTGTCGCGTCTTCACCGCCATGCCGATGCGCCACGGCACGACGTGGTCGCGGAACAGGCTGTTCCAGCCGTCGAACAGCACCAGCACCGGCCGGTCCTCGGCGTGGATGTATTCCTCGTGCCAGCTCGGCACCTCGACGTCGGTGGCGAGGCGGAACCAATAGAACGCGTGCGCCGGCAGCGTCAGCAGGTACGGCAGATCGCCGATCGGCGGAAAGGCGGCGCGCCCGAGCAGCTCGACCGGAACGCGGCCGCGGAAGCGAGCAAGGTTGAGCGCCACCGGCTGCGCCGAGCGCGCCATGTTCGCCACGCACAGGATCACGTCGTCGCCGTACTCGCGCAGGTACGCGAGCACCTTGCGGTTGCCCGGTCGCAGGAAGCTCAGGTGCCCGCGTCCGAAGGCCTTGCTGGTCTGGCGCACCGCCAGCATGCGGCGCATCCAGTGCAGCAGCGACGACGGGTCGCGCAATTGCGACTCGACGTTGACCGCTTCGTAGCCGTAGATCGGGTCCATGATCGGCGGCAGGTACAGGCGCTGCGGGTCGGCGCGCGAGAAGCCGGCGTTGCGATCCGGGCTCCACTGCATCGGCGTGCGCACACCGTTGCGGTCGCCGATGAACACGTTGTCGCCCATGCCGATCTCGTCGCCGTAGTAGATGATCGGCGAGCCCGGCATCGACAGCAGCAGGCTGTTCATCAGCTTGATGCGCTCCATGTCGTTGTCCATCAGCGGCGCGAGGCGCCGCCGGATGCCGAGGTTGATGCGCGCACGCGGATCGGCCGCGTAGGTGTTGTACATGTAGTCGCGCTCCTTGCTCGTCACCATCTCGAGCGTCAGCTCGTCGTGGTTGCGCAGGAAGATCGCCCACTGGCAGCTCTCGGGAATCTCCGGCGTCTGCTGCATGATCTCGACCACCGGAAACCGGTCCTCCTGCGCGATCGCCATGTAGATGCGCGGCATCAGCGGGAAGTGATAGGCGGCGTGGCATTCGTCGCCCTCGCCGAAATAATCGCGCACGTCCTCGGGCCACTGGTTGGCCTCGGCGAGCAGGAAGCGGTTCTTGTAGCTGGCGTCGATGGCCGCGCGCAGCTGCTTGATGATGGCGTGCGTTTCCGGCAGGTTCTCGTTGTTGGTGCCTTCGCGTTCGACCAGGTACGGAATCGCGTCGAGGCGGAAGCCGTCCACCCCCATGTCGAGCCAGAAGCGCATGGTGCGGAAGATCGCCTCCAGCACCTGCGGGTTGTCGAAGTTCAGGTCCGGCTGGTGGCTGAAGAAGCGGTGCCAGAAGTAGGCCTTGGCGACCGGATCCCAGGTCCAGTTCGAGGTCTCGGTGTCGGTGAAGATGATGCGCGTGCCGCGGTACTTCTGGTCGCTGTCGCTCCAGACGTAGAAGTCGCGCTCGGGCGAGCCGGGCGGCGCCTGGCGCGCGGCCTGGAACCACGGGTGCTGGTCGGAGGTGTGGTTGATCACGAGTTCGGTGATCACCTTCAGGTCGCGCCGGTGCGCCTCGTGCAGCATCAGCTTGAAGTCGTCGAGCGTGCCGTACTGCGGGTTGACCTCGTCGTAGTGCGAGATGTCGTAGCCATCGTCGCGCAGTGGCGACGGATAGAACGGCATGAACCAGATCGTGTTGACCCCCAGGTCCTTCACGTAGTCGAGCTTGGCCGCGACGCCCTTGAAGTCGCCGATGCCGTCGTCGTTGGTGTCGAAGAAGGCCTTGGCGTTGAGCTGGTAGATGACGGCGTCCTTGTACCAGAGCGCTGCGTCGTCGTGCGGCGTGGTGGCGCCCTGTTCGGCTTCTTCGAGGTGGGGGGTGCGCGGTGCGTCCATCAGGTGAAGTAGTCGAAGTCCTGCTCGCGGCGTGTCCGTTGGCCGACCCGGAACACGTGCGCGGGCATGCGCGCCGGATCGAGGATCACGAAGTTGCGCGTGCCCTGCCAGATGAAGCGCTGGTCGCTCAGCAGGTCGTGCACCTCGTACGGCTGCGCGGCGTCGATGCCGAGCGCGTGCGTGTCGAGCTCGATCCAGCCGGACTGCGTGTGGTACGGGTCGAGGTTGACGACGCTCAGCACCACGTTGCGCAGATCGCCGCTGCACTTCGTGTAGGCGATCAGCTGGTCGTTGTCGGTCGCGGCGAAGCGCAGGCTCTCGTTGGCATGCAGCGCCGGGTTGCCGCGACGAATGCGGTTCACGCGCGCGATGAGGTCGCGCAGGCTGCGCGGGTCGTCCAGGTTCCAGTGGCGCAGCTCGTACTTCTCCGAATGCAGGTACTCCTCGCTGCCGGGCGTGCGCGGCACGTGCTCCAGCAGCTCGTAGGCGGGGCCGTAGATGCCGTAGCTCGCCGACAGGGTGGCTGCGAGCACGAGCCGCGACATGAACACCGAGCGCTCGCCCGAATGCAGGTGTTCGTTCAGGATGTCGGGCGTGTTGGGCCACACGTTGGGGCGGAAGTACTCGCGGCCCGCGCCCTGGCTCAGCTCGGTGAAGTACTCGGTCAGCTCGTGTTTGGTGTTGCGCCAGGTGAAGTAGGTGTACGACTGGGTGTAGCCGAGCTTGGCGAGGCGGTGCATCACTTTCGGCCTCGTGAAGGCCTCGGCGAGAAAGATGAGCCCGGGGTGATCGCGCTTCAGTTCGGCGATCACCCATTCCCAGAAGGCGAACGCCTTGGTGTGCGGGTTGTCGACGCGGAAGATCTGCACGCCCTCGGCGATCCAGTGCTCGAACACGCTCTTGAGCTCGGCCCACAGCGAGCGCCAGTCGTCGGTCTCGAAGTTGAACGGATAGATGTCCTGATACTTCTTCGGCGGGTTCTCGGCGTACTGCACGCTGCCGTCGGGGCGCCAGCTGAACCACTGCGGATGCTCGCGCACCCAGGGGTGGTCGGGCGCGCACTGGAACGCGATGTCCATCGCAACCTCGATGCCGAGCTCGCGTGCCTTCGCGACGAGCCGGCGAAAGTCGTCCGGCGTGCCGAGCTCGGGCAGGATGCTCTTGTGCCCACCCTCGGCCGCGCCGATCGCCCACGGGCTGCCGACATCGCCCGCCGCGGCCTCGAGCGCGTTGTCGCGGCCCTTGCGCTTGTCGCGGCCGATCGGGTGGATCGGCGGGAAATACAGCACGTCGAAGCCGAGTTCGGCCACATACGGCAGCCGCGCCTCGACGTCCTGGAAGGTGCCGTGGCGCCCCGCCTGCGGCGACGCCGAGCGCGGGAACATCTCGTACCAGCTGCTGAAGCGTGCGCGCTCGCGCTCGGCCACGAGCGGCAGCTCGCCGGGCCAGTGGGCGGCCAGGCTGCGGTCAGGGTAGTGGTCGGCGAGTGCGGCGATCGCCTCGTCGAGCGCCAGCGCCTTGAGCGCGTCGGCATCGGCGGGCGATTGCGCCTCGCGCCGCAGGCGTGCCGAGGCCTCCTTCAGCGCCTTCTGGTCTGCGCCCGCCCCCTTCGCACGCGCCGCGGTCTCGGCCAACAGCGCCGCGCCGACCTGCGCGGCGATGCGGATGTCGTCGGCCTCGACGCGCCGCGCCAGCTCATGGCGCCACGAACGCAGCCGGTCCACCCAGGCCGTCACGCTGTAGCGGTAGCGGCCGGGCAATGGCGGCGTGAAGCGCGCGTGCCACACGTCGTTGACGGTGTGCAGCATCTCCTCTTCCTGCCACGCGCTGTCGGCCTCGGCGCGCCAGCGCAGCATCACGCGCAGCACGTCGTGGCCGTCGGCGAAGCAGTGCGCCTCGACGGCGACCGGCTCGCCGGCGACCCGCTTGACCGCGAAGCGGCCGCCATCGACGGCTGGCAGCACGGCATCGATCACCGCGCGCACACGGCCGTCGATCTCGGCGCGTGCCACGGATCGTGCGCGCGAACGCGGCGTTGCGCTCATCGAGCGTCCTCCGGCTTCAGCACGATCATCGCGAGCGGCGGCAAGGTGAGGCTCAGCGACTGCGCCCGCCCTTGCGACGACACCGGTGCCGCCTCGACGCCGCCCAGGTTGCCCCAGCCCGAGCCGCCGTAGTCGCGCGCGTCGCTGTTGAGCAACTCTTGCCAGCGGCCCTTCACGGGCACCCCGAGCAGAACGTTGCGGCGC
>CAJPFZ010000175.1 GCA_905339355.1 Burkholderiaceae bacterium | reverse complement strand
GCCTGATTTCGAGTCAGGTACATTCGACCACTCTGCCACCTCTCCAGGTTCTGCGGGTCGTTGCCGAAGCCGCAGATTCTAGCTCAAGCCTTCAGCACCGACTGGCCGCCGAAGTACGGCCGCAGCACCTCGGGCAGCGTGATCGAGCCGTCGGCGTTCTGGCAGTTCTCCAGCACCGCCACCAGCGTGCGGCCCACTGCGAGCCCCGAACCGTTGAGCGTGTGCACGAGTTCGTTCTTGCCCTGCGCGTTCTTGAAGCGCGCCTGCATGCGCCGCGCCTGGAAGGCCTCGCAGTTGGAGCAGGAGCTGATTTCGCGGTAGGTGCCCTGTGCCGGCAGCCAGACCTCGAGGTCGTAGGTCTTGGTCGATCCGAAGCCGAGATCGCCCCCGCACAGCGCGACCACGCGGTACGGCAGGCCGAGCTTCTGCAGGATCGCCTCGGCGTGGCCGGTCATTTCCTCGAGCGTCTCGTAGCTCTTGTCCGGGTGCACCACCTGCACCATCTCGACCTTGTCGAACTGGTGCTGGCGGATCATGCCGCGCGTGTCGCGCCCGGCGCTGCCCGCCTCGGAGCGGAAGCACGGGCTGTGCGCGGTCAGCTTGATCGGCAGCGCGCTCTCGGCCAGCACCTGGTTGCGCACGGTGTTGGTCAACGGGATCTCCGAGGTGGAGATGAGGTACTGCTCGCGCTGCTCCTCGTCGCCGCCGCGCAGCACCCAGAACATGTCGTCCTTGAACTTGGGCAGCTGGCTGGTGCCCTCGAGGATCTCGCGGTTGACGATGTAGGGCGTGTAGCACTCGGTGTAGCCGTGTTCCTGCGTCTGCGTGTCGAGCATGAACTGCGCGAGCGCGCGGTGCAGCCTGGCCACCGGCCCGCGCAGGAAGCTGAAGCGCGAGCCCGACAGCGTGGCACCGGTGTCGAAATCCAGACCGAGCGGCGCGCCCAGGTCCACGTGGTCGCGCGGCGTGAAGTCGAAGGTTCGCGGCGTGCCCCAGCGGCGCACTTCGACGTTGGCCGTTTCGTCGGCGCCGTCGGGCACGCTGTCGTGCGGCAGGTTGGGCACCAGCATCAGCAGCGCCGAGAGCTCGCCCTGGATCACGTCGAGCCGGTCGGCCGAAATCTTGAGCTGGTCGCCGATGCCGCCCACTTCGGCCATCACGGCCGAGGTGTCCTCGCCCTTGGCCTTCAACTGGCCGATCTGCTTGGACAGGCTGTTGCGCTGCGCCTGCAGCTCCTCCGTGCGTGTCTGGATCGCCTTGCGCTCGGACTCGAGCGACTGGAAGCGTTCGACGTCGAGGAGGGGCTGGGGCGACTTGCGCTTCTCCAGCCGGGCAATGACGCCGGGCAGGTCGCGGCGCAGCAGGTTGATGTCGAGCATGGGCGGGGCGCCGCGGCGAGGCGGCACGCGAAGAGTGAGGCGTGAGCCCGCGATTGTAGGCAGGCGCCGCATGGGCGCCCGGCCGCTCACGCCATCTGCGAGGTCTGGATGCAGCTGCCGGCGTGGCCGATCGACGAGCAGGACTCGCGTGCGGCGCCCAGCACCTGGCAGGCGCAGTCGGCACAGCGCCCGCACTGCGTCGCCACGCCGAGTTCGAACTGCAGGCATTCGAGGCTGTGCGCTCCCTCGGCCGCCGCCTGGCGAATCTGGTGGTCGGACACTCGGCGGCACACGCAAACGATCATCGTCGGCCTCTCTTTACTGCTGAACCGGCGGAAGGCGGTCTAGCTCATGTCGCCCATCTGCGACTGCAGATAGTTCTCGAGCCCCACCTTGGCGAGCAGCTCGATCTGGGTCTCGAGGAAGTCGATGTGCTCCTCGGTGTCGTCCAGGATGTCCTCCAGGATGTCGCGCGAGACGTAGTCGCGCACCGATTCGCAGTACGCGATGCCATCCTTGATCGTCGCCTGCGCGCCGGTTTCGAGCTGCAGGTCGCCGCTCAGGATCTCCGGCACGTTCTCGCCGACCAGCAGCTTGCCGAGGTCCTGCAGATTCGGCAGGCCGTCGAGCATGAAGATGCGCTCCATCAGCCGGTCGGCGTGTTTCATCTCGCCGATCGACTCCTCGTATTCCTTCTTGGCCAGCCGGGCGAAACCCCAATGCTTGAGCATGCGGTAGTGCAGGAAGTACTGATTGGTCGCGGTCAGCTCGTTCTTCAGTTGCGCGTTCAGGTGCGCGATGACTTGCGGGTCGCTCTTCATGGGTGCTCCTCTGGCTGCGTGGGGGTGCGCCGCGCGTCGTCGCCGACGTGGCGGGCAGCCATTGTGGAGGAAGCGGGTGCATGGACCTGAAGTGCGAAAGAAGGCGTTGTCGGACAGGGGTTGATCTCAATCGAGAGCGGCCTGATTGCGAACCGTTCTCGTTCATAAGACTAAGAGAGCGGCTGCCCTCACCAGCTGATCTGCGTCAATTCCGCGTCATCGAGGGGGTGCAGCTTCAATACAAATGAGAGACACTCTCATTTGCGAACAAGCTTCCCGGAACGAGACCCCCCCATGGCCCCTGCCCATCTGCTGCTGACCGACCTGCCGAACGGCAGCCATGCCACGGTCCATGGCGTCGTGGCGAATTCCCCCGATGTCGACGCAGTGACGCTGCGCCGGCTCGGCGAAATCGGCTTCATCCCCGGCGAGCCCCTGCAGCTCTTGCGCCGCGGCCCGGGCGGGCGCGAACCGCTCGCCGTGATGATCGGCGAGACCCTGTTCGCCCTGCGGCTGGTGGAAGCGCAGTGCATCGAAGTGCACCCCGCCTGAGCCCCGCGCCGCCATGCCCGCAGCATCCGCCACCATGTCCTCCGCTTCCGCCGCCTCGCCCGTCCCGACATGGAGCGTCGCCCTCGTCGGCAACCCGAATTGCGGCAAGACCGCGCTGTTCAACCTGCTCACCGGCGCGCGCCAGAAGGTCGCCAACTACGCCGGGGTGACGGTCGAGCGCAAGGTCGGCGTCGCGCGCCTGCGCAACGGCCACGCCGTGTCGGTGGTCGATCTGCCCGGCGCCTACAGCCTCACACCCGCGACGCCCGACGAGCAGGTGACGCTGGAGGTCATCGAGGGCCGCCGCGCTGGTGAAGCCGCGCCCGACGCGATCGTCGCCGTGGTCGACGCGACCAATCTGCGCATGAACCTGCGGCTGGTGCTCGAACTCAAGCGGCTGCGCCGGCCGATGCTCGTGGCACTCAACATGACCGACGTCGCGCGCTCACGCGGCCTCGAGATCGACGTGCCGCGGCTGGCCGCGGAACTGGGTTGCGCCGTCGTCGAGACGGTGGCGGTCAAGCACAACGGCCACGCCGGTTTGCTCGCCGAGCTGGAGCGCGAATTCGCCGCCGGGCTGCACGCCGCGCGCGACGTGCGAGACGCCGAGTCCATGGGCGCCGACGACGCCGCCCCCTCGTCGGCCGACCTGCAGCGCGAGGTGCGCCGCATCCTCGGCGCCGCCGCGCCCAACGCAATGAAGCTGCAGCGTTTCGATCACCGCATCGACGCGCTGGTGATGCACCCCGTGTGGGGCCTCGCGATCCTCGGCGCGCTGCTGTTCCTCGTGTTCCAGGCGGTGTTCTCCTGGGCCAGCATGCCGATGGACCTGATCGAGGCCGGCATGGCCGCGCTCGGCGACTGGACCAGTGCGCACATGGCCGAAGGGCCGCTGCGCAGCCTGCTGGTCGACGGCGTGATTGCCGGCGCGGGCGGCGTGCTCGTGTTCCTGCCGCAGATCCTGATCCTCTTCTTCTTCATCCTGCTGCTCGAGGACTCGGGCTACCTGCCGCGGGCCGCGTTCCTGCTCGACCGCCTGATGGGCAAGGTGGGTCTCTCGGGGCGTGCCTTCATTCCGCTGCTGTCGAGCTTCGCCTGCGCGATTCCCGGCATCATGGCCACGCGCACGATCGCCAACTGGCGCGACCGGCTCGCCACCATCATGGTCGCGCCGCTGATGACCTGCTCGGCGCGGCTGCCCGTCTACGCGCTGCTGATCGGCGCCTTCGTGCCCGACCGTTCAGTGGGCCTGTTCAACCTGCAGGGGCTCACGCTGTTCACGCTGTACGTCGCCGGCGTGGCGTCGGCGATGGCCGTGGCGTGGCTGTTCAAGCGCGTCTGGATGAAGAGCGCCTACCAGCCGCTCATGCTCGAGCTGCCGCCCTACCGCGTGCCGGGCTTGCGCAACCTGGTGCTCGGGTTGTGGGAGCGCGCGCGCATCTTCCTGCGCCGCGTCGGCACGATCATCTTCACGCTGATGGTGCTGGTGTGGTTTCTGTCGACCTACCCCGCGCCGCCCGATGGCGCCACCGGCCCTGCGATCCAGTACAGCCTCGCGGGGATGATGGGCCAGGCGCTGCAACATGTGTTCGCGCCCATCGGCTTCAACTGGCAGATCTCGATTGCGCTGGTGCCGGGCCTGGCAGCGCGCGAAGTGGCAGTCGGCGCCCTGGGCACCGTCTACTCGCTGTCGGCTGCGGGTGATGCCGTGGCCGACTCGCTGAGCCCGGTCATCGCGCAAGGCTGGTCGCTCGCCACCGCGTTCTCGCTGCTCGCCTGGTACGTATTCGCGCCGCAGTGCATCTCGACGCTGGCGGTCGTCAAGCGCGAGACGAACTCGTGGCGCTACCCGCTCCTGATGACGGCGTACCTCTTCGTGCTCGCGTATGCCGCGGCCTTCGTCACGTACCGCGTGACGCTGTGGTTCACAGGAGGCTGAGATGCAGACGGCGATCGTCACGCTGATCGTCTTGGCCTGCGGCGTCTACGCGGGGTGGACCCTCATGCCTCAGGCCGCGCGGCGCGCGATCGCGGCGCAGCTGCTCAAGCTGCCGCTGCCAGCAAGGCTCGCGCAGACGTTCGTGAAGGCGTCAGCGCCCGCCGGCGGCTGCGGCGCATGTGGCGGCTGCCCGAACGCACCGGCCTCGCCGCCCGGCGAGAAGGCCATCCGCGTTCACCGACAGCCCAGTCGCTGAGCCGCTCGGCGCCGGACGCACGCGCTACTTCAGCCCCTTGGGCAGCGGGAAGTGCGTCGTCTCTTCGACGCCTTGCATCTTGCGTACCGACAGCGCACCCATGTCGCGCAGCCGCTGCATCACGTGCTGCACCAGGATGTCGGGCGCCGAGGCGCCTGCCGTGAGCCCCACGCGGCGTTTGCCCTCGAGCCACTGCGCCTGCAGGTCTTCCGGCGCGTCCACCATGTAGGCGGGCGTGCCGAGCCGCTCGGCGAGCTCCCGCAGGCGGTTGCTGTTGGAGCTCGTCGGGCTGCCCACGACGATCAGCACGTCCACCTTGGGCGCGAGCACCTTCACCGCGTCCTGCCGGTTCTGCGTCGCGTAGCAGATGTCCTGCTGCTTGGGCTCGCGCACGTTCGGAAAGCGCTGCTTGACGGCCGCCAGGATCTCGGCGGCATCGTCGACCGACAGCGTGGTCTGCGTCACCACCGCGAGCTTGTCGCTCTGCGCGACCCCCACACGCGCCACGTCGGCCACGTCTTCCACGAGGTAGATGCCTTCGGTCAGCTGACCCATCGTGCCCTCGACCTCGGGGTGGCCCTTGTGGCCGATCATGATGAAGTCGTAGCCTTCCTTGTGCAGCTTGGCGACCTCCACGTGCACCTTGGTGACGAGCGGGCAGGTCGCGTCGAACACGCTGAAGCCGCGCTCGGCCGCCTCCTGGCGCACCGCCTGCGACACGCCGTGCGCGCTGAAGACGAGCGTCGCGCCGGGCGGCACGTCGGCGAGGTCCTCGATGAAGATCGCGCCTTTCGCCTTGAGGTCGTTGACGACGTAGGTGTTGTGCACGATCTCGTGGCGCACGTAGATCGGTGCGCCGAACTTCGCGAGCGCGCGCTCGACGATCTCGATCGCGCGGTCGACCCCGGCGCAGAAGCCGCGCGGCGCGGCCAGCACCACCTCATCCACCCGTGTGTCGCTCATCACAGCACCCCGATCAGCTGCACCTCGAACACCACCGGCTGGCCGGCCAGCGGGTGGTTGAAGTCGAACAGCACCCACTCGTCGCCGAGTTCGCGCACCACGCCGGCATAGCTGCCCTGGCCATCGGGGGTCGGGAACTGCACCACGTCGCCCACGTGGTACTGCTCGTCGGGGTCGCCGAGCTCGTCGAGCAGCCCGCGCTTGACCCGCTGCAGCAGCTCGGGGTTGCGCTCGCCGAAGGCCTCGCCGGGCGCCAGCTCGAAACTCGCGCGCGTGCCTTCGGCCAGGCCCAGCAGGCGCGACTCCATCGCCGGCGCGAGTTGCCCGCTGCCTAGCGAGAGCGTGGCCGGCTTGTCGGTGAAGGTGTTGATGATGTCTGCGCCGTCGGGGCCGGCAAGGCGGTAGTGCAGGGTCAGGAAGGACCCCGGTTGGACTGGGTTCACGGGACGGCCCGGTTGATAGACTGGGCCCAATTTTACGAGTCGCGTCGACCTGGCTTCTGACGCTCGCCACGGCCATGAAGGACATTCCGGCAGACGCCAGACCCCGCGAACGCCTGCTTGCGCTGGGCCCGCTTGCGCTGGCCGACGCCGAACTCGTCGCGCTCCTGCTGCGCACCGGGCTCAAGGGCACGCCGGTGCTGCAGCTCGCCCAGCAATTGCTCGATTCGACCGGCGGCGTGCGCGGGCTGCTGCAGGCGCAGGCGGCGGACCTCCAGCGCATCAAGGGCCTCGGGCCGGCCAAGCGGGCCGAAATCGCCGCGGTGATGGAACTCGCCCGCCGCTCCCTGGCTCAGCAATTGAAGGAGCGGCCGGTGTTCGACTCGCCGCGGCGCGTGAAGGATTACCTGCGCATGCACATCGGCCACCTCGGCCATGAGGTGTTCGCGGTGCTGTTCCTCGATGCGCAAAACCACCTGATCCGGCTCGAAGAGATGTTCCGCGGCACCCTCACCCAGACCAGCGTCTACCCGCGCGAGATCGTCAAGCGCGCGTTGGACCTGCAGGCGAGCGCGGTGATCCTCGCCCACAACCATCCGTCGGGCGTGGCCGAACCCTCGCGCGCCGACGAGTGCCTGACCCAGACACTTGGCGCGGCGCTCAAGCTGATCGACGTGCGGGTGCTGGACCACCTCGTGGTCGGCGAGGCCGAGGTGGTGTCGTTCGCGGAGCGGGGGCTGCTGTGACCATCCGCCGGGCCCGCAGCCTGCAGGACCTGGCGGCCATCCGGCAGGCCCTGCAGGAAAGCGCCGCCGACAGCGCGCGCCGCGAGGCCGAGGCGCGTGACAAGGCGGCGCGCGAGAAGCGCGAGCGCGAGCTGTTCGCGCACAGCGTCGGGCCGGTGGCGCCGCTGCGCCATGCGGTGCGCGCGCTGGTCGAGCGGCCGCGCCCTCACCCGCATCCGCGCCAGCGCGAGCGCGACGACGCGGCGGTGCTGCACGAAGCGATCTCCGACGAGTTCGACGTCGAGACGCTGCTGGAAACCGACGACGCGCTGTCGTTCAGGCGCCGCGACATCGGGCCGGAAGTCGTGCGCAAGCTGCGCCGCGGCGTGTGGACCATCCAGGCGCAGCTCGACTTGCACGGCTTGCGCCGCGACGAGGCGCGCGAGCAGCTCGGCGCCTTCCTGCGCGAAGCCGACCGCCATGGGCTGCGCTGCGTGCGTGTCATCCACGGCAAGGGCAATGGATCGCCCGGGCGCGAGCCGGTGCTCAAGTCGCGGGTCAAGGGCTGGCTGGTGCAGCGCAAGGAGGTCATCGCGTTCACGCAGGCGCGCGCCTCGGACGGCGGGCACGGCGCGCTGGTGGTGCTGCTCGCGCCGCATCGGGGTCACTGAACCGAGACACCGCGCGACGGGCGGGCGCTCGCCGCAGCCTCGGTGCGCGCTTCAGACCGCGGCGTCCGCGCCCGCTGTGCTCGCGGCCGGCTGCGTCGTGATCGGCAGCCGGACCGTGAACTCGCTTCCTTGGCCGAAGCCTGCGCTCATCACCGAGACCGTGCCGCCGTGCAGGGCGACGATGCGCTTGACCAGCGTGAGCCCGATGCCCAGCCCGCCTTCGGCCCGGTCCAGCGTGCGGTCGCCTTGCACGAAGAGGTTGAACGCCGTCTCGATCAGCTGCTTGGACATGCCGATGCCGTTGTCGGACACACGCAGCAGCGCGAGCATGCCGCGCGCTTCCAATCGCAGCTGCACGAGGCCGCCGTTCGGCGTGTACTTGGCTGCGTTGGTGAGCAGGTTGACCACCACCTGCGTGAGCCGCGTCGCGTCGCCCTGCATCGGGATCGGCTCGTCGGGCACCTGCACGTCGAGCACGTGCGCATATCCGGTCATCAGCGGGCGCACCGACTCGACGGCGGCCGAGACGATGGCGTTCAGATCGACCAGCTCGCGGCGAAGCTGGATCTTGCCGCTGGTGATGCGGCCGACGTCCAGCAGGTCGTCGACGAGCCGCGCCAGGTGGCCGACCTGCCGGCCGATCAGCTGGGCGCACCAGACGAGCTCGGGCGTGTCGGCCACGCGTTCGATGATGCCCACCGCATTGCCGATCGGCGCCAGCGGATTGCGCAGTTCGTGCGCGAGCATTGCGATGAATTCGTTGATGCGCCGGCCCTCGGTCTCGAGCTCCTGCACGCGGCGCCGCTCCGACAGGTCGCGCACGATGTGCACGAAGCCGCGGGTGACGCCGCCGGCGTCGCGCAGCGCCGTCAGCGTGGAATCGGCCCAGAAGCGTGTGCCGTCGTTCCTGACGCGCCAACCCACGTCTTCGGAAACGCCGGCGTTGCGCGCGATCGTGAGTTCGGTCAGCGGCTTGCCGGCGTTCACGTCGTCGTCGCTGAAGAACACTGCGAAATGCGTGCCGACGATCTCGTCGGCGCGATGCCCGAGCACGCGTTGGGCGCCGGCATTCCAGCTCGTCACCAACCCGTCGGCGTCGAGCGGGAAGATGGCGTGGTCCTGCACGCCTTCGACCAGCGAGCGCAGGCTCTCTTCGCTGCGGCGCAGCCGCTCCTCGTGTTCGCGGCGCTCGGTCAGGTCGCGCGTGACCTTGGAGTAGCCGAGCAGGTCGCCCGCCGGCCCGCGGATCGGCGTGATGATCACGTTGGCCCAGAAGCAGCTGCCGTCCTTGCGCAGGCGCCAGCCCTCGTCCTCCAGGCGCCCGTCGCGCCGCGCGCGGCGCAGTTCTTCCGCAGGCCAGTCCTTGGCGAGCGCCTCGTCGGTGTAGAAGATGGAGAAATGCCGGCCGACGACCTCGCCGGCCGCATACCCCTTGATGCGCTCGGCGCCGGCATTCCACGACACGATGATGCCGTCGGGATTGAGCAGGAAGATGGCGTAGTCGCGAACGCTCGCCACGAGCAGACGAAACAGGTCGTCGCCGTGGGCGCCCGGGGCAAGGTCTGCAGGGGTCATGGACCGGAAACCAGTTCGGCGCTCAACGCATTGCTCCAGGCCTGTGTTACTGTTGATCCATACAGCATTCGCGCCGCACGCCGGCGCGGGGCCGGTGCGGCGGGCAAGCATAACGTTCAAGCTGGCCCGCCGCGTGGCGTGGCCCGCTCGACCCCTTTTGCGGCTGCGCCGCGTTCATCGATCGACATGCCCGTGCCCGCGCAACGCCTGATTGCCCACCTCGACATGGATGCTTTCTACGCGTCGGTCGAACTGCTGCGCTATCCGGAATTGCGCGGACAGGCGGTGGTGATCGGCGGTGGCCGCGACAGCCAGCCGAGGCTGATGGCCGACGGCAGCCGGCGTTTCGCGAGGCTGCGCGACTACGCCGGACGCGGCGTCATCACGACGGCAACCTACGAGGCGCGCGCGCTGGGCGCGCACTCCGGCATGGGCGTGATGAAGGCGGCCCAGCTGGCGCCGGGCGCGGTGCTGCTGCCGGTGGACTTCGACGAATACCGCAAGTATTCGCGCATGTTCAAGGCCGCGGTGCGGCAGATCGCACCGCTGGTCGAAGACCGCGGCATCGACGAGATCTACATCGACATGAGCGACGTGCCGGGCGCGCAGGACGACGCCGGGTTGAGCCTGGGTCGCGCGCTGAAGGAGGCCGTGCATGCGGCGACGGGGCTCACATGCTCGATCGGCATCACGCCCAACAAGCTGCTGTCCAAGATCTGTTCCGACCTCGAGAAGCCGAACGGCCTGACGCTGTTGCGCAGCGAGGACATCCCGACTCGCATCTGGCCGTTGCCAGCCAGGAAGATCAACGGCATCGGCCCCAAGGCCACGGAGAAGCTCGCGGCGCTGGGAATCCACAGCATCGGCGACCTGGCAGCGGCGGACCCGGCCTTTCTCGTCGAGCAGTTCGGCAAGAGCTACGGCGCCTGGCTGCACGAGGCGGCCCATGGCCGCGACGATCGGCCGCTGGTTACCTACAGCGAGCCCAAGTCGATCAGCCGCGAGACGACCTTCGAGCGCGACCTGCATGCGGTGCGCGACCGCAGCGCGCTGAGCGCGATCTTCACCGAGCTGTGCGTGGAGCTGGCGGGCGACCTCGCCCGCAAGGGCTACGCCGGCAAGACCATCGGCATCAAGCTGCGCTTCGACGACTTCAAGATCGTGACGCGCGACCTGACGCTGCCGGCGCACACGATGGACGC
>CAJPFZ010000174.1 GCA_905339355.1 Burkholderiaceae bacterium | reverse complement strand
GTCGCTGTACAGCCGCGACTCCGGCGTGCCGGGTTCGGGCTGCCAGTTGTAGCGCCACTTCACGATCGGCGGCATGGACATCAGGATCGATTCGGTGCGCCCGCCCGATTGCAGGCCGAACAGCGTGCCGCGGTCGAACACGAGGTTGAACTCGACGTACCGCCCGCGCCGATAGGCTTGGAAATCGCGCTCGCGCTCGCCCCAGGCCGTGCCGCGGCGCCGCTGCACGATGGGCAGATAGGCAGCGAGGAAGGCGTCGCCGACGGCGCGTGTCACCGCGAAACTCTCGTCGAAGCCGAGTTCGCTGAAGTCGTCGTAAAACACACCGCCGATGCCGCGCGGCTCGTTGCGGTGCTTGAGAAAGAAGTACTCGTCGCACCATTGCTTGAAGCGCGGGTACAGAGCGGCGCCGAAGGGCGCGAGCGCATCGCGGCACACGCGGTGGAAATGCTGCGCGTCTTCCTCGAACCCGTAATACGGCGTCAGGTCCATGCCGCCGCCGAACCACACCACCGGCTCGCGATCGGCCGGGAGCGCGGCGAACATGCGGACGTTCATGTGCACCGTGGGCACATAGGGGTTGCGCGGATGGAACACCAGCGACACGCCCATCGCCTCGAACGGCGCGCCGGCGAGCTCGGGCCGATGCTGCGTCGCCGAGGGCGGCAGCGTCTTGCCCTTGACGTGCGAGAAGCCGCAGCCACCACGTTCGAGCAGATGGCCTTCCTCGAGCAGGCGCGACAGGCCGTCGCCCTCCAGCTTGCCGCCGGGCTCGCGGGTCCACTGGTCGGTGATGAACGGGCAGCCGTCTTCGGCTTCCATCGTGCCGACGATGCGCTGTTGCAGATCGAGCAGGTAGCGGCGAACGTCTTCGGTCTTCATGTCTTCCATTTCACGGGTGCCGCGAGCTGCGGCCGCTTGCCGACGCGGTGCGCCAGATGCTCGGCGATGCAGGCCATGTCGGCCGCTGCATCGCCGCTCAGGCGGATGAACTTCTCCACGCCGACCACCCGTTCGGCGAAGTCGAAGTAGACCAGCGCGAGCGGCACTTGCGCCGCAAGCGCCACATGGTAGAAGCCCGAGCGCCAGTTGTCAGTCAGGCGACGCGTGCCCTCGGGCGACAGCGCGAGCCACATGAAGCGCCCGTCGCGCTTGGCGGCTTTGAGTTCCTCGGTCATCTGGCCGACGATGCCGCGCGGCGCGTGGCGGTCCACCGGGCGCCCGCCCT
Source organism: Burkholderiaceae bacterium (assembly GCA_905339355.1). Lineage (GTDB taxonomy): Bacteria > Pseudomonadota > Gammaproteobacteria > Burkholderiales > Burkholderiaceae_C > Albitalea. Next base: position 3,588 of record CAJPFZ010000174.1, on the reverse strand, counting down.
GCCAGCGCAGCCAGCGGCCGAACAGCGGCACGCCGAACAGGCTGGCCTTGCCCCAGAAGGTGACCTGGATGCCGACACTCCACTTCGCCAGCACGCCGACCACGAAGTCCCAGTTCGAGGTGTGCGGGTAGACGATCGCGACGCCCTGGCGCGACGGCAGGCCGTCGAAGCGCACCTGCCAGCCGGCCCAGCGCAGCAGCGCACGCGCCGCCGCGCTGCCGCGCAGTTGCACCGGCCGTTCTGGCACGTCCATGCAGTGGGTGTTCAGCGCTTGATCGCCCGGTGGCCGATGTCGCGGCGGTACTGGGCGCCGTCGAAGTGGATCCCCTGCAGCACCTCGTAGGCGCGGTGTTGCGCCTGCCGCACCGAATCGCCGAGCGCCGTCACGCACAGCACGCGCCCGCCCGCGGTCACGACCTCGCCGTCGCGCACCGCGGTGCCGGCGTGGAAAACCACGGCGTCGGGCGCCTCGGCGGGCAGGCCGCTCAACACGTCGCCGCGGCGCGGGTTCAGCGGGTAGCCCGCTGCCGCCATCACCACGCCGAGCGCGACACGCCGGTCCCATTGCAGGTCGACCTGATCGAGTGCGCCCTCGGTCGCGTGCATCAGCACCTCGAACAAGTCGCTCTTCAGCCGCATCATGATCGGCTGGGTTTCCGGATCGCCCATGCGGCAGTTGAATTCGACCGTGCGCGGGTTGCCCTCGGCGTCGATCATCAGCCCCGCATAGAGGAAGCCGGTGAACAGGTTGCCCTCCTGCGCCATGCCCTGGAGGGTGGGCTGGATGATCTCCTGCATCACCTTCGCATGCACGTTGGGCGTGACCACCGGCGCCGGCGAATAGGCGCCCATGCCGCCCGTGTTGGGGCCCTGGTCGTCGTCCTGCAGGCGTTTGTGGTCCTGGCTGGTGGCGAGCGAGACGACGTTCCTGCCGTCGCTGAGCACGATGAAGCTCGCTTCCTCGCCTTCGAGGAACTCCTCGATCACGACCCGCGCACCGCCCTGGTTGTGCTGCACGCCGAGCTTGTTGTCGAGCAGCATCCAGTCGACGGCTTCGTGGGCCTGCGCGAGCGTCGTCGCGACCACGACGCCCTTGCCCGCGGCCAGGCCGTCGGCCTTGATGACGATCGGCGCGCCCTGCCGCTCGACGTAGGCGTGGGCCGCGCCGGCGTCATCGAAGGTCTCGTAGGCCGCGGTCGGAATCTTGTGGCGCCGCATGAACGCCTTGGCGAACGCCTTGGAGCTTTCGAGCTGCGCGGCCGCCTGCGTGGGGCCGAAAATGCGCAGGCCGCGCTCGCGGAACACGTCGACCACGCCGGCTGCGAGCGGTGCTTCGGGGCCGACCACCGTCAGCGCGATCTTCTCCTTCACCACGAAGTCGGCCAGTTCGTCGAAGTCGGCGATGGGCACGTTGTGCAGGCGATGGTCGATCGCCGTGCCGCCGTTTCCAGGCGCCACGTACACCGTCTGCACCCGGGCCGATTGCAGCAGCTTCCACGCGAGCGCGTGCTCGCGGCCGCCGCTGCCGATGACGAGGACCTTCATTCGGCCATCTCGGCGTTGTGATAGACCTCCTGCACGTCGTCGAGATCCTCGATGACGTCCAGCAGCTTCTGCATGCGCTGCGCGTCTTCGCCGGTCAGCTCGATCGTGTTCTCGGCGCGCATCGTGACCTCGGCCACGTCGGGCTTGAGCCCCGCCTTCTCGAGCGCAATCTTCACCGCCTCGAACTCAGGCGGCGCGGTCAGCACCTCGATGGCGCCGTCGTCGTCGGTGATCACGTCCTCGGCGCCGGCTTCGAGCGCGGCCTCCATCACCTTGTCCTCGCTCGTGCCCGGCGCGAAGATCAACTGCCCGACATGCCTGAACTGGAACGCCACCGACCCCTCGGTGCCCAGGTTCCCGCCGTATTTGCTGAAGGCATGCCGCACCTCGGCCACCGTGCGCACACGGTTGTCGGTCATGCAGTCGACGATGATCGCCGCGCCGCCGATGCCGTAGCCCTCGTAGCGGATCTCCTCGTAGCTCACGCCTTCGAGGTTTCCGGTCGCCTTGTCGACGTTCTTCTTCACCGTGTCGGCCGGCATGTTGGCCGCCTTGGCCTTCTCGATGGCCAGCCGCAGCCGCGGATTCATGTTCGGGTCGCCCCCACTCTGGCGCGCCGCCACCATGATTTCACGGATGATGCGGGTCCAGACCTTGCCGCGCTTTTCGTCCTGGCGGCCTTTGCGGTGCTGGATGTTGGCCCACTTGGAATGCCCGGCCATATGACTCCTCTGGCACGAGCCGGCGAATGGCCGCCGGTTCGTCATGTTGTTCGATAGACTGCAATTTTACTTGTCGCCCCGGAGCAAGCTCATGGCCGAACCCCTCCTGATCGCCCAACACGGCACGAACCAGGCCTTTCTGCTGCCGGCGCTGGCCAACCGACACGGCCTGATCACCGGCGCCACCGGCACCGGCAAGACGATCACGCTGCAGGCGCTGGCAGAGAACTTCAGCAAGATCGGCGTGCCGGTGTTCATGGCCGACGTCAAGGGCGACCTGACGGGCATCAGCCAGGCCGGCAAGATCGGCGCGAAGCTGGCCGGCGTCATCACCGAGCGCGGCCTGCCAATGCCCGAATCGGCCGCTTGTCCCGCCACCCTGTGGGACGTGTTCGGCGAACAGGGTCACCCGGTGCGCGCGACGGTGAGCGACATGGGCCCGTTGCTGCTCGCGCGCATGCTCGCGCTCAACGAAACCCAGCAGGGCGTGCTGCAGCTGGTGTTCAAGATCGCGGACGACAACGGCCTCCTGCTGCTCGACCTGAAGGACTTGCGCACGATGCTGCAGCACGTGGGCGAGAACGCGAGCCAGTTCACCACCGAGTACGGCAACGTCAGCGCGGCGAGCGTCGGCGCGATCCAGCGCGGCCTGCTGCAAATCCAGGAGCAAGGCGGCGACAAGTTCTTCGGGGAGCCGATGCTCAACATCTCGGACTTCATGCAAACGCAGGATGGCCGCGGCGTGATCAACATCCTCGCCGCCGACAAGCTGCTCAACAACCCGCGGCTGTACGCCACCTTCCTGCTGTGGATGCTCTCGGAGCTGTTCGAGATGCTGCCCGAGGTCGGCGACCTGGAGCAGCCGAAGCTGGTGTTCTTCTTCGACGAGGCCCACCTGCTCTTCAAGGACGCGCCGGCGGCGCTCGTCGAGCGGATCGAGCTGGTCGTGCGCCTCGTGCGCAGCAAGGGCGTGGGCGTGTATTTCGTGACGCAGAATCCGCTCGACGTGCCCGACAGCGTACTCGCGCAGCTGGGCAACCGCGTGCAGCATGCCTTGCGCGCCTTCACGCCGCGCGACCAGAAGGCCGTCAAGACGGCGGCGAGCACGATGCGCTCCAACCCCAAGCTCGACATCGAGACCGCGATCACCGAGCTGGCCGTCGGCGAGGCGCTGATCAGCTTCCTCGATGAAAAAGGCAGGCCGAGCGTGACCGAGCGCGTGTTCGTGATCCCGCCCGGCAGCCAGATCGGCCCCATCTCGCCCGAACAGCGGCGCGTGCTGATCGCGAATTCGCTGGTGGCGGGCGTCTACGAGAAGACC
>CAJPFZ010000173.1 GCA_905339355.1 Burkholderiaceae bacterium | reverse complement strand
CTTCAAGAACGACACCAGCGCATCCATCGGCAACGGCGCCGAGGTTCATGCCGCGCGCGACGTGGACGTGAACGCCTTGTCCAGGACCGAGATCGACTCGGTGGTGGTGAGCGCGGCGGGCGGGCTCGGCGCCATCGCCGGCGGCGTTGCCGTGTACTCGGTGGGGACCGGGCTGGACAAGGAGTCGAAGGACCAGCTCAAGTCCGATGGCGGCGATTTTGCCGACGTCAACGGCTATGCGGACAATCAGGCCGCGGACGGCAGCATCGGCTCGCTGCTCGCAGGCTCAAGCGACAGCCGCATCCAATCCATCTCCAGCGATGCGCAGGCCAAACGCTCGGCGGTTTCCATCAGCGGTCAGTTGAACAACCCGGCCCCGAGCGGCAACGCCGCCTTCATCGACGGGGCGACGGTCGAGGCCGGCAGTCACGTGGACGTAAGCGCCAGGCAGAAAATCGACATCGACATCCTCACTGGCGCGGCGTCGGTGGGCGCCCTCGGCCTGGGTGCCGGGATCGGCGTGGTCAACGTGAGCAGCGCCAGCCAGGCGTTCATCAGCGGCACCGCCCAGGTCGAGGCTGGCGGCAACGTCCAGGTCACGGCCCATAGCGACGACACGGGCAAGCTAAATTCCTATGTCGGCACGGGTGGCATCGTCGCCGTGAATGCCGCGCTGGCGATCTACAACGACGACAGCAGCACCATCGCATACCTGGGCAGCGGTGTGCAGATCGACAAGGCTGACCAGGTGGAGATTGACGCTACCGCTTTGCATAACGTCAACACGCGCACCTTCGGCATCAGCGTCGGCGCAGCAGCCGGCGGCCTCTCCAAGGCCAGGACCGACATCGGCGGCACGGTAGGAGCTTCAGTGTATGAGGACGTCGGCGTCGGGCAGGACAGCCAGAATGCAGGGGACAGCGTAGGCAGCCTGAGCGTGAGTGCCCAGGCCGATTCGCACGGCACGGCGCATTCCCAGGCGGCCGCGGGCGGCATCGTGGCAGGGCAGGGGTCGATCGCGACGGCAGAGGTTGGCCCGACGGTAACCGCCGGCATCGGCAGC
>CAJPFZ010000172.1 GCA_905339355.1 Burkholderiaceae bacterium | reverse complement strand
CCGCAGAAGCGGCGACGCTCGAGCAGCTCCACCAGGTTCTCGACCATGTAGCGCGTGAGGATGGACCCGTCCGACTGGCGCATCGAGGTATCGTGCCAACGGTAGGCGATCAGGCGCTTGGGCGTGTACCACGCAGGCAGACCACGTTCGGCTATGCGAAGGAAGACGTTGAACTCGAACGGATAGATGCCGCCGAGATCGGCATCGACGAGGCCGTACGACGCGACCGACGCGTGGCGGAACACCGGCCCTGAAATCGAGAACAGCCCGAATTCCAGCAAGGGTTCGAGGATGTTGTCCATGCGGCCTTCGGCGAAGCGGTCGCGTGCCTGGAACCGCGCGTACTGCTCCGTCATCTCCAGTTGCCGCTCGCCCTGCTTGTCGATGACGTACTGGCTGCTGGCGAAGAAGGCCAGCTCGCCGTCGGCGTCCATCCGTTCGATCGCCTGGGCAAGGTAGTCCGGCTCCATGCGGTCGTCGTCGTGCAGCATGCAGAAGTAGGGCTCGCGGCATTGCTCGACGAGGTAGCGCCCCTGCAGGTACTCGCCGCCGTCGATGGGCTGCAGGTGGTAGCTGACACGCGGGTCGCCGAGGCTCGCCACCCACGCCGACACCTGCGCCGACACATCCGGCGATGACGGGTTCTCGCTGACGATGAGGCGAAAGTCCGCATGTCTCTGCGCGAGCACGCTCAGGACCGCATCGCGCACCATCTGCGGCCGATTGCGTGTCGGGATGCCGACGAGTACGCGTGCCATGGAGAAGGGTTAAGCCGCGCGGTGCGACAGGTAGTCGCGGTACCAGTCGATGGTGGCCCGCAATCCGCTGTCGATGGCCGCCACGGGTTCCCAGCCCAGCATCTTCCTTGCCTTGTCGGACGACAGGTACTGATGAAGGATCTCGCCCTTGGCCTCGTTGAGCACCTGCGGCTCGAGGTCGGTGCGGTCCATCAGCGAGAGGATCTTGTGCGTGATCTCCAGCACCGACAGCGGCTTGGCGGTACCGAAGTTGAAGGCCTGGCCGCGGATTTCCTTGTCTTCCATCGCCTCGGCGAGCCGCAGGTAGGCGGCTACGGCATCGCCGACGTAGATGTAGTCGCGCAGCGGCGAGCCGTCGGAGCGGATCAGCGGCCTCTGGCCATCGATGACGGTACGGATGGTGCCCGGCACGATCCGGTTGAAGTTGAGATCGCCACCGCCGAACAGGTTGCCGCAGCGCGTGATGCACACCGGCACGCCATAAGTGTGGTGGTAGCTCAGCGCGATCAGGTCGGCGCAGCTCTTTGACACGTCGTAAGGATGCCGACCCTGCAGGGCATGCGTTTCGTCGTAGGGCAGCACGTCATGGTCGCCGTACGCCTTGTCGCTCGAAGCGACCACGACACGCTTGACCGCGCCGTTGCGCCGCGCCGCCTCCAGCACGTTCCATGTGCCTTCGATGTTGGCCCGGAAGGTCGATACCGGATTGCGATTGGCCACGCCCACGATCGCCTGCGCGGCGAGATGGAACACCGTGTCGACTTCGTATTCGCCGATGGCGCGCTCGATGGTTTCACCATCTTCGAGGCGCCCGTGGACGACGCCGATGCGCGCCAGCGTGCCAGAGCGCGCGAGCGCGCTGTCCGCCACGTGGTCCCGCACCAGCGCCACAACGCGGGCGCCGCGCTTGCACAGGTCCTCGGTGAGGGCAGAGCCAAGGAAACCGCTGCTGCCGGTGACGAACACCGAACGGTCTCTCCAGAACGATGGGGATGAAGCGGTCATGAGCGGGCCCGAAAGTTTGCCGGCGAAGGCGGACGGCGAGTTGCAGGGTGAGGGAGTACGGTGACGCAGGACGCGGTTGCGGCGAAAAGTCTATCAGCGGCAGCGCCAGGACCAGTCCCTTGGACAGGGGATGGCGGCGGCGCGCACGCTGGCATGATCCGTGCACCTTTCATGCCACACATCATGCGCATTCTTGTCGTCTCGACCGTCTACAACTCCACGCCGCCGGTTGGCTACGGCGGCATCCAGCGGGTCGTTCACTCGCTCACCGAGGCGCTGGTTCGCCAGGGCCACGAGGTCATCCTGATGGCGCCGCCGCGCAGCTCGTGCAGCGGGCGCACCGTGCATGTGCCTGCTTACGACCCCGAGCGTCCGTGGAGCGCAGTGAAAGGCGAAGGCGACCTGCTGTCGGAAGAGCCCTTGTACGAGGCGATGCGCGAATTCCTGGATAGCGAACGTGTCGACGTGATCCACGACTGGTCGTTTCAGAGCCTGTTCGTCCGCCGCCACCCGCAGCACACGCCCTTTGTCGTGTCGACCTGCATCCCTCCCGGGCCGGGGTTTGAACGCACCAACCTGGTGGCAAGCGGCGAAGCGCACGCACGACTGATCGGCGGCACGACACGCCATGTGCACTACGGGCTGCCGCTGCGCGACTGGAAATTCGAGATCCGCAAGTCCGAGCCGCCGATCCACATCGCCAAGATAGCGCGCTTCAAGGCGCAGCACCTGGCCATCCTGGCTTCGATGCGTGCGCGGCGCCCGTTGGTCGTCGCGGGCAACGTCGAGAACGAGCGCTACTTCAACTTCGTGGTCCGGCCCTTGCTGTGGCTCGCGCCGCAGGTGCGCTACATCGGCGAAATCGCCGGCACGCAGGAGGCGCTGCTGCGCGCTTCGGCGCTGATCCAGACGCCGCGCTGGTTCGATTGTTTTCCCCTGGTCGTGCTGGAGGCCCTGGCGAGCGCCACGCCCGTCATCGCGCTGGCCGAAGGCGGCTTGCCGGAGCAGGTGAAACACGGCGTCACCGGCTTCTTGTGCCATGACGTCGCCAGCCTTGCCGAGGCGATGAGCCGCATCGGCGAGATCGATCCGCGCGCCTGCCGAGCCGACGCGCAGGCGCGATTCTCCGACGAGGCGATGGCACGCGCCTACGTCGAGCTCTACCAGAGGGCGCTGGCCGGCGAACGCTGGTAGCGTTGCCGCTCAGCGCGGCCTGAGCGTGATTACCGAAAACGAGTGCTTGGGCAGGCTCAGTTCGACACGCCCGCCGCGCAGCTCCGTCGCCGAGTCGCGCAGCCGGACCTGTCGCTCGAAGATGCCGTCGGCGCCCAGCTCGCGCACGGTCACCTGGGCGCGGTCGACGGCCGGCACCAGGATGCGCAGCAGCGTCGCGGTGCTCGGGTTCTTGTTGATCGCGGCGACGCGCAGAACGCCTTCGCGGCTCACCGCATGGGCTTCGACCTGCGGCACGTCGCGCATCGCCGGCACGAAGCCGGCGCGCGGCGTTTCCATCGTCGGACTCCTGACGAGGGTGTGCAGCAACTCGCCGCGCGCGAGTTCCTTGTAAGCCTCGAGCACGTGGTACTGCGGCCTGGGCTTGCCTTCGTGGCTGATTGCGCCGTACCACCAGTTGCCGGCGATGGACCAGAAGTTGGCCATCAGCAGGTCGCTCGTCTGCGAGTAGACACGCAGGGCATCGGCGACGTACAGCGCTGCCGCCATGCTCTCGATATAGCGGTCGGTCTTGGAGAGGAACACGCTCGCCAATCCCCAGCGCAGGATGTCAAGCGAATACAGCGCGTTGTACTCGGTGAAGGCGAGCTTCACCTTGCGTCCCGGGTGGTGAAGCGCGAGCTTGGCGCGCGTGGCCTCGATGTCCTCCTGCATCACGCGCGTGCCGGCCATCGTGGCGAGGTACAGCTCCTCGGGTGTCTCCTTCTTCTCGAAGGTGACAGGAAAGTAGCTGCTGTGCAGCGCGGCAAACTCGAACGGCGCCGTCACGCCTTTCAGCACGATGTCGTTGTAGCCTTTGTAGGGCGTGGCCTCCACGCCGCCCAGGGTGTCGTTGCGCAGCACCAGGCCGCACTCGATCGTCGGGTCGACCGCCTTCATCGCGACGATGTAGGCGTTGGCGCGGCGGGCGTATTCAGCCGGCGTCATCTTCGCTTCGGGGAAATGCGCTTCCAGGTACTGCTCGTTGCCGATCTCCCAGTACTTGACGCGCGGCAGGTCGGTGCCACGCTTGTTGGTGTAGCGCACCCAGTCTGCCGCTTCCTCGGCACTGCCGGTGGCGATGTTGACGGTGATGATCGGTTCGCAGCCCCATCGTTTGCACAGGCCGAGGAACTCGTCCGTGCCGAGCTTGATGACTTCTTCCTTGCCTTCGAGTGTCTTGGTCGGCTTGCGGCCGGCGATCGGACCGATCCCGTTGCGCCAGCGGTAGAAGTCGGAATTGGTGCCGCCGGGGTAGCGCAAAGCGGTGGGCGCCAAGCGATCGGCCAGCGCCAGGTAGCCGGCATCGAAGTGGTCGGAGTTCTCAGGGATCATGCCCTGCGCACTGTGTGTCCAGTCGATGTTGTTGCCGAGGATAAGCGGGTTGACCGGGCGCAGTACGCGGCCGGCATCGATCGTCATCTCGGCGGGCGCGCTGGCGACCGTGCCGGCAAGTGCACTTGCACCAAGCGCCGCCGGAGCCGCCCAGCGCGAAGAAAGCGCTGCAAGCGACGAAGCCTGCGCGAGAAAGCGCCGGCGCTGCTGTTGATTCATGTTCGTTCTCCGTGGGGCAGCATCGTCTTCTGCGCCGCCGGCGGGCGTCATGCGCGAAGTGCGGCGCTCTCTCGTTCGATCTGTGCGGCCAGCTCGCGGGCATTGCTGACGGCAGTCACGATCTTGCCGCCCAGCACCGACCAGCAGCCGAAGCCATGCGGCGTGAGCACCGTGGGTCGGCCGTCGTAGTCTTCGCTGTAGGCCTCCACGGTTCGCACTCCGACGCGCGACTCCACGTGGCGCGCTCGTTCGAGTATCGGGAGATAGCGAAGACCATGTCGCATCAAGTTGTCACGGTTCGACGACCAGCTCTTCCATTTCGGCGGCAAGCCGTCGGGCGGTACCTGGCTCGCGAGGATCGACTGGTGGATGTGGGACAGCATGAACAGGTCGCCGCTGCCCACGCTCGTCAGGCTGGTGAACGGCGCGTCCAGGATGGTCATCATGAAGCGGCGCGCCTTGGGGATCTCCACCACCGCCATTTCGAGCAGGTCGAAGCGCAGGGGCCGCAGCGGAAAACCGAACCACGAGGTCACGCGGTTGCTGTTGGCGTACGTCGCATTGATGAGGAAGTCGTAGGGCTCGAGCGGCCTTTCGCCAGCCACCGCGAGCTGCTTGCGGCCGTCGGGCAGCAGGCGGCCTGACTTCACTTCGGTCGACAGCCGAAGGTCGACATGGCGATGGCCGCGCAAGGACTTCATCAGCAGCTTGCCCAGCTTGCCGATCTCCACCACCGCCTCGTCGGTGTGCAGGCAAACCGACAGGCGCTCCGGGTAGACGATGTCGCGCGGCGGCGCGATCTCTCGGTAGCGCAAGCCGTTGGCCTGGCAGGTGGCGACGTAGCGCTGGGCGGTGATCTCACTGCCCCAGGCCGACACGGCATAGTAGGCATCGATGTCGCGCAGGATGGCGGGCTCGTAGACGGACTCGAAGTCGGCCTTGGTGCGCTGCACTTCCTGGATCGTCTCGAGGCTGCGCGGATAGTGAAAGCCGGAGTGATGGCGCCATTGGTTGAGGTACGAGGCCTCGGTGAGCAGCGCCGAGTGGCGCTCGAACAGCGTCACGTCGCAGCTGGCGCCGAGTTCGATCGCGCAGGTGGCGCCGAACACGCCGCCTCCGAGCACGGCCACACGCGGCCGGCTGCTGCGTGAACCGCGAGGCCGCGCGGTGGCGGTAGCACCGCCCCGAGCGCTGTCTCGTGCTCGCGCTGCCAGCGCGAGCGTGGCCTCTACCTGGGCCGGCGAGGGCATGGGCTCGCTGCGCCGGGCCAAGACGTCGAGGAAGTGGGCGAGTTCGCGGCGCAAGGCCACCGGCCGAACTCCGACCCACTGCTTTTCCGTGCGTTCGCGCCACTGCAGCGTCAGGTTGCCATCGAGGAAGTCGGCGCTGACGTGGCGATCGCCATAGGCGAGCTTGAGCCGCCGGATCGGTTCCGGACCTCGCCAACCGAAATGCAGCTGAGCGCGTGTTCCATCCCGGGTGCTGACGCTGGCGTGAGCCATCTCGCCGTCGCGCCAGGCGTTGCAGGTGCTCACGGCCGCAGGTGCGCAGATGCGCAGAAGGTCGAAGACGTGAAGCCACTCGGCAAATGGGTCGAGCGCTTGGCTGCGGGCATCGGGTGGATTGGTGAACGTCAGCTCGAGTGTCTGCGGCGCTTCCTCGATCTGCGCGAGCGTTTCGCGAAGCAGCACCGTCAAAGGGTGGTGGTGGTAGACGTGGCCTGTCATCAGCACACGGCCGTGTTGGTGGGCGAGGGCGTGCAGGCGGCGCGCAGCGGCAGCGTCGCCGGCGAGCGGTTTCTCGACCAGCACATGGACGTGCGGCAGGCAGGCGGCAACCAGTTCGTCGTGGGTGGCCGCGGGCGTGGCGATGTCGACGGCGTCGACGCCGTCCAGCAGTTCCGGTCGGAACCCGACGTGCACCGGCACGTCCGCTGAGGAGGCCAAGGTCTTCGCACGCGCGTCGCTGGCGACGACGAGTCCGGCCAGCGCGACACGCCCCTCTTCGGCCAGCACCTGCCATTCAGCCAGGTGCTGTCGGCCGAAATGACCGACACCGATCAGCAGGACGCGGGGCAGTGGGCGTTGGCGCTTCGTTGCAGCTGAAGCCTTTCGGCGGGCCGGCTTCACCAGGTCTTCCAAGGCGCTTCGCCCGAGGCCCACAGCTCCTCGAGCAGCGTCTTTTCACGCAGGGTGTCCATGCACGACCAGAAGCCATTGTGGCGGTAGCCCATCATTTCTCCAGCGGACGACAGGCTCACGAGAGGGGCGCGCTCCCAAGGTGTCGAGTCGTCCTCGATGTGGTCGATGACCTTCGGATTCAACACGAAGAAGCCGCCGTTGATCCAGCCCTCGGCGTCTTCGGGCTTCTCGTAGAAGTTGTCGATGCGGTCGCCATGGAAGCCGATGCGGCCGAAGCGTGCCGGCGTCTTGACGGTGGTGACGGTGGCCAGCTTGCCGTGGCTGCGATGGAAGGCGAGCAGCTTGGTCAGATCGACGTCGGACACGCCGTCCCCGTAGGTGAACATGAAGCAGTCGTCGTCCTTGACCCAGTCGCGCAGGCGCTTGAGCCGGCCGCCTGTCTGCGTGTGCAAACCGGTGTCGACCAGGTGCACCTTCCACTTGGGTGCCTTGCGCCCATGAATGTGCGTCGATCCGGTGCTCAGGTCGATGCTCAGGTCGTTGTTGATGGCGTAGAAGTTGAGGAAGTATTCCTTGATGCTCTCGCCGCGGTAGCCCAACGCGACGATGAACTCGTCGAAGCCGTGCTGCGCATAGATGTTCATGATGTGCCAGAGCATCGGCTTGCCGCCGACTTCCACCATGGGCTTCGGCTTGGTCGCCGTTTCTTCGGACAGGCGCGTGCCCAACCCCCCGGCCAAGATGACTACCTTCATCGCGGGCCCCCTCCTCGTGTTCATCATTGAAGGCCTCGACTCCGGTCGATCGACAGCCTGCCGGCCAGTTTTGTAGCACAAGGCGGGCCATCCGGCGACCACGCGGGTTGGGGGTGCTCACTCTGCGCCGCCGCAGCAGCCGGCACTCAGCCCCGCGCTGCGCGCTTGGGAACCGAAGCGCGGCTTGTGGTTGGCCGTGAACGGGAATTCCCGGCGGGCCACACTGCCATGGCGGCGTCGACAACCTCTTCGAGCTTGCTGCGCGGCTGGCCGCCCTTGGCCATCACGGCCATGCCGGTGAGCACGCTGGCGAGCAGCGTGGCAAGCGGGCCGGGTTTCAGTCCGGGCGGCAGCTGCGCCTCGCGTTGCGCGCGCTTGAGCCGCTCCAACAGCCGCTGCTCGGTGCCGCCCGATGCGGCGCGCAGGGCGGTGTCGACCGCCTGCGGGATGGTTGCGCCGCCGCAGTCGGCGGTGCCGTTGACGATGAAGCAGCCGCCCGGCAGGGCAGGGTCGGCCTGCAGCGCCGCCATCGCGCGCATGAAGCCCTCCACCGCCCGGCGCGCGTCGGGCTCGTCGTCGAGCAACTGGGTCTGCAGCGCGACATTGCGCGCCATGTAGCGGCGCATGCACTCCAGGTAGAGCGCCTCCTTGTCGCCGAAGGCGGCGTAGAGGCTGGGCTTGCTCAAGCCCGTGGCCGCAGTGAGTTCCGACATCGATGCACCCTGGTAGCCAAGGCGCCAGAACACCTGCGTCGCTTGTTCGAGCGCGGTCTCGGTGTCGAAGCTGCGGGGGCGTCCCCTTTCGGCGGTCATGGGCATGCGGGCCGTGGCGATTGACGGATTTTATACCGACCGGTACATTAAATACCGATCGGTATAGAAATGTGCCGGCGTTCCACGAACAACCCTGCATCCAAGGAGAACCCATGCGAAGACTCGAAGGCAAGACGGCCCTCATCACTGGCGGCACCACCGGCATCGGCCGCGCGACGGCCGAGCTGTTCATCGAACATGGCGCGCGTGTCGCCATCACCGGCCAGGACGAGCAGCGCGTGGCCGATGCCGCGCGCGCGCTCGGCCCGAACGCGATCGGCATCCGCGCCGACGTGAGCGTCGCCGCCGACATGGACGCGCTTGCCCGCCGGCTGAAGACCCACTTCGGCGCGCTCGACATCGTCTTCGCCAACGCTGGCGTGGCCAAGCCGCGACCGCTCGGCGATGTCGACGAGGCGCACATCGACGAGCAGATCGGCGTGAACGTCAAGGGCGTGCTCTATACGGTGCAGAAGACCTTGCCGCTGGTGCGCAAGCCGGCCAGCATCATCCTGACCGGCAGCACCGTTGCCGAGCAGGGCAGCGCCGGCTTGTCGGTGTACTCGGCCACCAAGGCGGCGGTGCGATCGCTGGCCCGTTCGCTGTCGGCCGAACTCGTTGGGCAGGGCGTGCGCGTCAACGTCGTGAGCCCGGGTCCCATCGAGACGCCGATCTTCGGCAAGATGGGTTTGCCCGACGCGGCGGTGCAGGCCTGGGCCGGCGAAATCGCGGCCAAGGTGCCGATGGCCCGCTTCGGGCAGCCGAGCGAGGTGGCCAAGGCGGTGCTGTTCCTCGCGAGCGACGACTCGTCGTACATGCTTGGCGAGAACCTCCTTGTCGATGGAGGCATGGCCACGGTTTGAGAATTTGTCCCCTCGCCGCTCCACGACAATCCGCCAATGGATCAAGTGGATGCGGTGGTGATCGGCGCCGGCGTGGTTGGCCTCGCGGTCGGCCGCGCGCTCGCCCGGCGCGGCATGGAGACGGTCGTGCTGGAGCGTGCCAACGCCATCGGCACCGAGACGAGTTCTCGCAACAGCGAGGTCATCCATGCGGGGCTGTACTACCCGACCGGCTCACTGAAGGCGCGACTGTGTGTCGCCGGCCGCGAGCAGCTTTACGCGTTGTGCGAATCGCACGGCGTGGCGCACCGGCGCTGCGGCAAGCTGCTGGTGGCCAACGGCGAGGCGCAGATTGCCAAGCTGCGGCTCATCGAGGCGCAGGCGCTGGCCAACGGCGTGACCGACGTAAGCAGGCTGTCGGGCACCGAGGCGCGTGCGCTGGAGCCGGCGCTGCGGTCAGACGAGGCGCTTCTTTCCCCGTCGACCGGGATCGTCGACAGCCACGGGCTGATGCTCGCGCTGCAAGGCGACCTGGAGCGTGCGGGCGGGGCGCTTGCGCTGCTGTCGCCGGTGGAAGGCGTGCGCTGCGGCGAATCGCGCCACGAGGTGCGTGTCGGCGGCGACGTCGCGACCGTGTTGTCGGCGCGCATCGTCGTCAATGCGGCGGGCCTGTGGGCGCCAGCGACCGCGGGCTGCATCGAAGGGCTCGCGTCCGAGCATGTGCCTCAGGCACGCTTCGCCAAGGGCAGCTATTTCTCGCTCAGCGGCCGCGCGCCGTTTTCTCGCCTGATCTATCCGATGCCCGAAGAGGGCGGCCTCGGCGTGCACCTGACGCTTGATCTCGCGGGGCAGGCGCGCTTCGGGCCCGACGTGGAGTGGCTCGCGGCCACCTCACCCGAACAGATCGACTATGCGGTCGACGAGCGGCGCGCGGGAGCCTTCTATTCCAGCGTGCGCGGCTACTGGCCGCAGCTGGCCGATGGCGCTTTGCAGCCGAGTTACTCCGGCGTGCGCCCCAAGTTGCAGGGAACCACCGTCGATGACTTCGTGATTCAGGGAGCGGCCGTCCACGGGATCGATGGCCTGGTCAACCTGTATGGCGTGGAGTCGCCGGGATTGACCGCCTGCCTCGCGCTGGCCGACGAGGTGGTGTCTCGGCTGACTTGCTGAGAGAGCAAAGTTCCCACGTTCTTGGGGGGTCCCCCCGGCTCAGGGGGTGTGCGCGGACGGGGCTGCGCCTAAGCTGCGCCGCAGCCCGCTACGGGCCTCATCAACAAGCTCATGGGGATCGAAATAATGAAGCACACCTTCACCGTACTGGCTGCCGTTCTGGCAACCGCAGCCCTGGGTTCGGCCCACGCCGTTCCAATCGCATCCAGCCACAGCACCGTCCCTGGGACGACGTACACGACGCCGGGCCTCACCGGCTTCGCGACGAACGGCGCACAGATGGTGGGCTCGCAGGTCACCGTGAAATACGCCGACGGCTCGACCGACCTGCAGACCTGGGCGGCCACAGGCGCCAACTCCGGCGCTGCGACCGGCGCCGACTGGAGCCTGTCGCTGGCGGGCGACAGCTTCTCGTCGTCGTGGATATTCGCGGCCACCGGCCGCGCCGGCATCGTCGGCTTCACCTTCAACGGCGCACCCGGCGACACGACCTTCGACATCCTCGGAGACGCCACTCACAGCCCCGACTCGGCGCTCGGCCGCGCGTTCAGCAACGCCGACAGTCTCGCCGGCTTGTCCGCTCATGCGACGTATTCGAACCAGCTGCAGATCGGCGGCACGTTCTACGGCGACCTGTATGTCTCGATGACGATGGACATCACCGGCGGCCAGCTGGTCGGCGGCCAGACGCTGAGCTTCCTGGCGGACACCGACAACGCCGCAGCCCAGGGCAGCATCACGCCCACGATCCCCGAGCCAGAAACCTATGCGCTGATGCTGGCCGGCCTCGCAGCGGTGGGTTGGGTGGCGCGCCGCCGCAAGGCCTGATCGCTTCGCGACTGCCAGACGAAAAGCCCCGCGACCGCGGGGCTTTTTTGCGCCTGCATGCACTGGCTTAAGCCTCCGCGCGCACCCACTTGCCGTCGATCAGCCGCTCGTGCGGCTTGAACTGCGCCTTGTAGGCCATCTTGTCGCTTTGCGCGATCCAGTAGCCGAGATAGACATGCGGCAGCTTCAGCAGCCTGGTCTGCTCGATTTGCCAGATCACGTTGTAGGTGCCGTAGCTCGCGTGTGCCTCCGGCTCGTAGAAGGTGTACACCGCTGACAGCCCGTCGTTGAGGATGTCGAGGATCGACACCATCTTCAGCGCGCCGACGCTGCCGTCTGCGCGGCGCTCGCGAAACTCGACCAGGCGCGAGTTGACGCGGCTTTGCAGCAGGAACTGGGTGTACTGGTCGATGCTGTCGTGGTCCATGCCGCCGCCGCTGTGGCGGCCGGCCTGGTAGCGCAGGTACAGCTGGTAGTGCTCGGGCACGAAGCACAGGCGCAGCACGCGCGCCTGCAGGTTCTGGTGCGCCTTCCAGGCGCGGCGCTGGCTGCGGCTCGGCACGAAGTCCGACACCGGCACGCGCAGCGGCACGCAGGCGCGGCAGCCTTCGCAGTAGGGCCGGTAGGTGAACATGCCGCTGCGGCGAAAGCCGTTGGCGACCAGCCCGGAATAGGCGTCGGCGTGGATCAGGTGGCTGGGCGTGGCGACCTGCGAGCGCGCCATGCGGCCCTCCAGGTAGCTGCACGGGTAGGGCGCCGTGGCGTAGAACTGAAGCGATGCGAGCGGAAGCTCTTTCGGGTGAGTCACTTAAGACTGTTCCTTCACGGCTTCGGCCCCCGCGTTCACGCTCGCGAGGTGCCGCCACATCGAAGGATGATAGGTCCAATCGCGAATCGGCGGCGCCCCCAGGCTGAGGGTCAGGCGGCGCTCGAATTCGGTGCGCGGCAGCTCCCGCGCGCCCATCGAGGCGAGGTGGCCGGTCCGCTGCTGGCAGTCGATCATTGCCACGCCGTGGTCGCGGCAGAAACATACCAGTGCCGCCAGGGCGATCTTGGACGCGTCGGTGCGGTGCGAGAACATCGACTCGCCGAAGAACATGCGGCCCAGGCTCACGCCGTAGAGGCCGCCGGCGAGTTCGCCGCCGATCCAGGTCTCGAAGCTGTGCACGCTGCCGAGCTGGTGCCAGTGCCGGTAGGCGTCGACCATCTCCGGCAGGATCCACGTGCCGTCCTGGCCGTCGCGCGGGGTCGCCGCGCAGGCGGTGATGACCCGCTCGAAGGCGCTGTCGATGCGCAGTTCGCAGCCGGGCGTGCGGATGAACTTGGCCACGGTCTTGCGCAGCGAGCGCGAGAGCTTGAACTCGTCGGTCATCAGCACCATGCGCGGGTCGGGCGACCACCACAGCACCGGCTGGCCATCGCTGTACCAGGGGAACACGCCCTTCGAATAGGCCTCGCGCAGCCGCTCGGGCGTCAGTTCGCCGCCGGCGGCGAGCAGACCCGGTGCATCCGAGCCCGGCGGCAGGGCGAGCCGGGTGTCGGGCAGCGCTTCGTGTTCAGCGTGCAGCCAGCGGATCATTCGCGCCCGTGTCCGGCCACCAGCCGACGCGCGGCTCGGCCCGGCATCGGGCCCATTCGTCGTCGGGGATGTCGATCGTCATGCGCAGCAGTGCCGCCGCCATGGCCTTGCCCAGGTTGTCCAACCGCAGGTTGCGTGCGCCGCCGCCCTGCAAGGCCTCGCGCAGCACCAGCTTGAGCGCGAGGATGTTGGGCAGGGGCCAGCATTCCACATGCCCGGGCAGCCACGGCGCAAAGTGCGCCTGCACCCGCTCGGCCGTGACTTCGCGCTCGAGGGCGGCGTAGCCGGCCGCGTTCCAGGCGAACAGGCCGAAGTCGACCCAGTCGGCCTTGTCGCCGCTGCGGGC
>CAJPFZ010000171.1 GCA_905339355.1 Burkholderiaceae bacterium | reverse complement strand
GGTGCCTTGCGGCCGTCGCCGGGCGAGTGCGACTGGGCACAGAAGAACAGCAGGTCCTGCGCGAGGCGCTCGGACACGTCGCCCTCGCCGCGCTCGACGATGCGCAGCTGCGCGAGCAGGCGCGAGGCGACGCGCTTGACGAAGACATCGGGCTTCAGCAGGCCCTGCGCCTGCGCCTCGAACATCGCGGCGGCGAGCTTCCACAGCGTGGCCGATTGCGTGTGCGCGGCACCGGCGCCGAGGCCGGCACACAGCTCGCTCATGCGCGCCGCAGCAGCCGGCGAGTGACCGCGCATCAGCACCAGCAGGTGCTGTTCGATCGCGGCGCGGGTGGCGGCGTCAGGCTGGCGCGGCGTGGTGCCGGCGGCGTCAGGCAGGTCGCGCCAGCGCCAGTCGACAGCCCACAGATCGGCCGGGTGCACCCGGTCGGCGCCGGCGGCCTCCTGGACCGCGCGGTACTGGGGGAACATCGCCAGCGGCGAGACCTGCCGGCCGGCCAGCATGCGCGCAAGGTAGTCCAGCAGCGCAAAGGACGCATGCTCCAGGTCGTCGACGACGGCGCTGCTCAGCTTGTGCGGCTTGGCGACATAGCGCTGCACCGCGGCTTCGCAGGCGCGCAGCACGGTGGCGGCGGCGGGCAGGCCCACCAGCTCCAGCGCGCCGACACCCTGGTGGATCTGCGTGCGCGCGGTGCGCAGCACCGACGGATCGACCGCGTCGACATCGTTGCCGGCGAGCGTCTCGGCTTCCTTGACGAAGCGGCGCAGCGCCTTGTGCGCGGCATCCAGCGAACGGCGCAGTTCTTCTTGAACCCACGCCAGGGCGCTCAGATCATCCCTGATCTCGCCGGTCGCTTCGGTGTTGCGGGAGCTTTCCATTGATGCCCTTGGTGTTCAGTGAGCGGTGGCTGCGGGCGTGTCGTGCCTTTCCTGAACACCTCCGCCCGTGAGACGAGATCAGTCGATCTTGAATCGGGCCACCGACTGCTTCAGTTCTTCAGCGGTCTTCGACAGCTCGCGCACCATCTGCGCCGTGGAGCGGGTACCTTCACCGGTCTGCTCGGTCACCGCGAAGATGTGCTGGATGTTGGCGGCCACCACGTTTGCGGACTGCGCTTCGGACAGCGCCTGGTTCGAAATCTGCGCGATCAGGTCCGCGAGCTGGCGCGAAACCCGGTCGATGTCGCCCAGAGCAGTACCGGCCGCGTCGGTCAGTCGGGTTCCTTCCACCACACCCTGCGTCGAACGTTCCATGGCGGCCACGGCGTCCTGGGTGTCGGTCTGAATGGTCTTCACCAGCGCCGCGATCTGCCGCGTCGCGTCGCCGGAGCGTTCCGCGAGGCGCTGCACTTCCTCGGCAACCACCGAGAAGCCTCGGCCGGCTTCACCGGCGGACGCGGCCTGGATGGCGGCGTTCAGCGCCAGCACGTTCGTCTGTTCCGTAATGTCGGAAATCAGCTCGGTGATTTCGCCGATCTCCTGCGACGACTCGCCCAGCCGCTTGATCCGCTTGGAGGTTTCCTGGATCTGGTCGCGGATGGAGTTCATGCCGCCGATGGTGTTCTGCACCGCGCGCAGACCGGTTTCGGCAGCGTCCAGCGACTGGCGCGCCACCTGGGCCGTTTCCTGCGCTTGCGCGGACACCTCGTTGATTCGGCCGGCCATCTGCAGCACCGACTCGCCGGTGTCGCGAATTTCGCGCAGCTGTTCGGTCGAAGCCGCCAGCAGCTCGGTCGACGTGGCTTCCACCTGCTGCGTCGTTTCGGTCACGCGACCCACCGTGCCCTGCACCTGCGACACCAGGGTTCGCAGCTCTTCCACGGTGTAGTTCACCGAGTCGGCGATGGCGCCCGTGATGTCTTCCGTCACCGTGGCTTGCTGCGTCAGGTCGCCTTCAGCCACCGTCTGCAGTTCGTTCATCAATCGCAAAATGGCCGCCTGGTTGGCGTCGTTGACGCGCTTGGCTTCCTGCTCCTGTCGTTCGGCTTCGAGTCGCTGCTGTTCGGCGAGCGCGGCGCGCTGGGCCTGGTCGCGAACGTACAGCTTCAGGATGCCGACACCGCCGAGCGCCATCAGCGCCGCGAAGCCGAGCATGAGGATCAGGCTCGAACGCGAGAAGCCGGTTTCCTTTTCCAGGCGCTCCTGCACCTGCTCCAGGCCTTTGCGCAGCGGTTCGCTGTCGGCAATGATCGCGGCCTGGGCTTCACGTGCAGACACCAGGCCCTGCAGGTTGCCCAGAATCGCGCCGGCTTGCGTGCGTGTCTCTTCGTATTGCTTCAACAGGGCGACCAGGCGTTCCTTGGTCTGCGGATCCTTGGTGCCGGGCAGACGCAGTTCCTGGTTGCCGTCGTTCAGCCCCTGGGCGATTTCGCGGAACGAGTTCAAGTCCTTGCCCAGCAGGAACACCGCTTCCGGCGACACGCCTTCCATGGTCAGGAATTCGTTGGCCGACTTGCCGATACGCTGGGTCAGCATCACCAACTGGCCGACGGCGGAGAGTTCTGCCGGCGAGGCTTCCTGCTGCAGCTTCAGCGACGAGATCGTCTCGGCGGTTTCCAGCAGGTCGGACGACTGGCGGTTGATGGCGCGAAGCGCCTGGCCGACCTGCGTCAGGATCTTCTGCTGCGCGATCACGGTGTTGGCGTTCTTCTCGGCGCGGTCGACCAGCGGCAGCAGCGGCTCGAGCACTTCCTGCACGGCAGGCGGTGCGGCGGCCAACTGGCCCTCGCCACTGCGCAGGTCGCGCACGTTGCGCGCCAGCACCTCGGTGCTCTCGCGCACTTCCGGGAAGGCCTGCGGGCTGCCGATCAGCGCCTGCGAGACTGATTTCGCGAGTCGCTGCGACTGCATCAGCGCCTGGCCCGAGGCACCCACCTGGGCCGCGCCCTTGGTGGCCGAGTTCAGCGACATGAAGGTCATCGCGCCCAGGCCGACCAGGCCCGCGAGCACCATGCCGATGAGCACCTTGTTCTGCTGCTCGATCGGCTGGTTGCCGATCAGCGGCAGGCCGCTGCCCGCCTCGTTGGCGGCATCCGAACCCTGCAGCCGGGTTTCGGTGAAGTCGGCCATCTCGGAAGGCGCCGCCTCGGTGATGATCGACGAATCCGCGCCGCCAGCCTGCTGCGTGACCTGCAGCGGACGCGTGGCGGTCATGTCGCTCATCTGTGCGGTCTGCTCTGTGCGAGCCGCATGTTCGGCGAATGCGTCGTCGAACGGCGCGTCCTGGTGAGTCGTTGCGTCGGCCTCCGCATTGCGGTCCTGCCCCCAACCCTTGATCTTGTTCAGGAAGCTCATAGTGTCCTCGTTCGCTCTATCCGATGTGTCTGGCCGGGAGAGCCGGCGCTTGATTCACGTACTGCCGATCAATCGCTTGACCTGTTATCCGACGATGCGCAGGAACGCCTCGTCGCTCGCCAGCGCGGCCAGGTTCAGCTCCTGCCACACGCGGCCGCCTTCGTCCTTGTAGCGGGCGCCGACGAAACCCGGGCGCGCTCCGTTGAGTGTTTCGTTCTGCGACGTCAGCTGCTGCTCGCTGCGCAGTCCCGACAAGCGGTCGACCAGCAGCGCGCAATTGATCTCGAGCGAGGCGTTGAACGCGACCAGGCGCGACTGGTCGCGCAGCGGCTCGGCCGTCTTGACGCCCAGAAAGCCGGCCAGGTCGACCACGCCGTGCAAGTGGCCGCGCAGGTTGGCCACACCCATGAACCACGGGTGCGAGTGCGGCACCGGCACCATCGGCGCCAGCGCGAAGATCTCGCCGGCCTCCTTCAGCGGGAACAGGAAGCCGCGCGAGCTGCATTCCACGGCCAGCCACGACTTGCCTCGTTCCTGCGTGCGCGCAGCCTGCAGCCGCTCGGCGAGCCGGCTCTGGAGTTCACGCAGTGCTTCCTTGTTGGCCATCGCGGTGGATTCGTCGTTCTTGTCTTGATGTCGCCGTCAGAGGCTGCGAGGCTCAGTCGAAGGCCTTGATCTTGGCGACGAGTTCGTCGGCATCGACCGGCTTGACGATGTAGTCGCGTGCGCCCTGGCGCATGCCCCAGACCTTGTCGGTCTCCTGGTTCTTGCTCGTGCACATGATTACCGGCACGTTGACGAAGCGCGGATCGCGGGTGATCGCACGCGTGAGCTGGAAGCCGTTCTGGCCCGGCATCACGACGTCCATCAGGATCAGGTCCGGCGTCTCTTCGCCGAGGCGCTTCATCGCCTCTTCGCCGTCTTCGGCGGTGCGGATCTTGTAGCCGCGCTTTTCGAGCAGTTCCGACAGGAAGTGCAGTTCGGTCTTGGAATCGTCTACCAGCAGAATGTTCTTGATCGCCATGGTCGTCTCTCTCGTCCTTCAATCGCGGTCGTCGCGGTCGTCGCAGTGGGCGAGTGTCACACGTTCACGCTGCAAGCGAGGGCTAACTCGGCCTTGGGAACGCGCAACTGGCCGAGTCCCGTGGAATCATTCACGCCGCGCGGCAGTGCTGCTCTACCGCCTGCAACAACTGGTCTTTGGTGAAGGGCTTGGTCAGGTAGTCCTGCGACCCCACCATGCGCCCGCGCGCCTTGTCGAACAAGCCGTCCTTGGACGACAACATGATGACCGGGACGTTGGCGAACTTGACGTTGCGCTTGATGATGGCGCAGGTCTGGTAGCCGTCCAGGCGCGGCATCAGGATGTCGCAGAAGATGAGGTCGGGCTCGTGGTCGTTGACCTTGCTGAGCGCGTCGAAGCCGTCTTCGGCGAGCAGCACTTGGTAGCCGCCTTGTTTGAGGAAGATCTCCGCGCTGCGGCGGATCGTGTTGCTGTCATCGATGACCAGCACCTTCACGCCCGCGGCGTTCGCTGGGCTTTCATTGCTCACCGAGTATTCTCCTCAGAGACGCGTTCGAGGGTTCTGGCCGCTTCGCCCCAAGCGAAACGTCAGATCAGATCTGCACCATTTCAAAGTCTTCCTTGCGCGCGCCGCACTCCGGACAAGTCCAGTTCATCGGAACGGCGTCCCACGATGTCCCCGGTGCAATACCATGTTCAGGGTCCCCGGCCGCCTCGTCATAAATCCACCCGCAGATAAGGCACATCCAGGTACGTGGTTCAGTCACTTTGTGAGTCAGGCTTCACTACAATGGTGGCGAATTGTAGCGATGCGAAACGACAAAAAGCCAAGGGTTTTTAGGCACCTACGCAACATACCTCACACTTTTCGTGAAGTCGCTGCTCAGCCTGACCGGACCCCTTCCGCCCCTCATCGCCGCCTTTTCCAAGGCCTGTTTCCATGACCTCTGACACCTCCCCCGCCGAGTCCGGCACCGAGCCTTTGGCCGAAGCGCCCGCACCCGCCTGCGTGATGACCTTCAACGCGAGCGATGCGAGCGGCGCCGGCGGCCTGGCCGGCGACGTGGCGACCATCGCCGCGATGGGCGCGCACGCGCTGCCGGTCGTCACGTCGGTCGTGATGCGCGACACCGCCGAGGTGTTCGACCACCATTCGCTCGAACCGGAGGTCGTCGTCGAGCAGGCGCGCAGCGTGCTGGAAGACGTGACGATCGCGGCCTGGAAGGTCGGCTACCTCGGCTCGCCCGAAGGGGTGAGCGCAGTGGCCGAAGTCCTTTCCGACTACCCCGACGTGCCGCTCGTGGCCTACATGCCGAACCTGTCGTGGGTCGAGGAGGACGAGCAGCAGGCCTATCTCGACGCGTTCCGCGAGCTGGTGCTGCCGCAGACCGAGGTGCTGGTGGGCAGCCACCAGACGCTCACCGATTTCCTGCTGCCCGAATGGGACGCCGATCGCCCCGCATCGCCGAGAGAGCTGGCTGTGGCCGCCGCCGAACACGGCACCCGATTCGTGCTGGTAACGAGCGTGCCGTTGCCCGACCAGTTTCTCGACAACGTGCTCGCATCGGCGCAGGGCGCGATCACCGGCGAGAAGTTCGAGCGCTTCGAGGTCAGCTTCGTCGGCGCCGGCGACACGCTGTCGGCTGCGCTCGCCGCGCTGCTGGCGGCCGGCAGCGAACTGCACATGGCGGTGGGCGAATCGCTCGCCTTCCTCGACCAGGCGCTGGACGCGGGCTTTCGCCCCGGCATGGGCAACGTGATCCCCGACCGCTTCTTCTGGGCGCTGCCGCCCGGCGAAGAAGGCGAAGAAGCCGGCCCCGAGGGCAGCCCCGAAGAAGGCGACGTGCCCGGCTCCCGACACATCCATTGATGCCATGAACGACCACAGCTCCTTTCCGCGCGGCAAGCTCACGAACGCGCAGCTCTTCGAACGTGCGCAGAAAGTGATCCCCGGCGGCGTGAACTCGCCCGTGCGCGCCTTCCGGGCGGTGGGGGGCACGCCGCGTTTCATCGCCCGTGCCGAGGGCCCGTTCATCATCGACGCCGAGGGCAAGCGCTACATCGACTACATCGGCTCCTGGGGCCCGATGATCCTCGGCCACGGCCACCCCGCCGTGCTCGAAGCGGTGCAGAAGGCGGCGCTCGACGGGTTCTCCTTCGGCGCGCCGACCGAGCGCGAGGTGGAGCTGGCCGAAGAGATCCTCAAGCTCGTGCCGAGCATGGAGCAGCTGCGCCTGGTCAGCTCCGGCACCGAAGCGGCGATGAGCGCGCTGCGCCTCGCGCGCGGCGCCACCGGCCGCCACAAGATCGTCAAGTTCGAGGGCTGCTACCACGGCCATGCCGATGCCCTGCTGGTGAAGGCGGGCTCTGGCCTCGCCACCTTCGGCAACCCGACCTCCGCCGGCGTGCCGCCCGAGGTCGTGCAGCACACGCTGGTACTCGAGTACAACAACCCCGAACAGCTCGACGAGGTGTTCGCGCTGCATGGCGCCGACATCGCCTGTGTCGTCATCGAGCCGATCGCCGGCAACATGAACTTCGTGCGCGCCGCCGTGCCTTTCATGAAGCAGCTGCGCGAGCTGTGCACGCGGCACGGCGCCATGCTCATGTTCGACGAGGTGATGACCGGCTTTCGCGTCGCGCTCGGCAGCGCCCAGAGCCTGTATGCACGCGCCATTCCGGGGTTCGAGCCCGACATCAGCGTCTTCGGCAAGGTCATCGGCGGCGGCATGCCGCTGGCCGCCTTCGGCGCCAAGCGCGCGGTGATGCAGCAGCTGGCACCGCTCGGCCCGGTCTATCAGGCCGGCACTCTGTCGGGCAACCCGGTCGCCACTGCCTGCGGCCTGGCGACGCTGCGCGAGATCCAGCGCCCGGGCTTCTTCGACGCGCTGGGCGAACGCACCCGGGCACTGGTCGACGGCCTCGTGGCCGTCGCGCGCGAGACCGGCGTGCCGCTGGCAGGCGACTGCGAAGGCGGCATGTTCGGATTCTTCTTCGCCGACAGCCTGCCGCAAAACTACGGCGCGGTGATGGCCACCGACCGCGAACGCTTCAACCGCTTCTTCCACGGCATGCTCGATGCTGGCGTCTACTTCGCCCCCGCGATGTACGAAGCGGGCTTCGTCAGCGCCGCGCACACCGAGCGCGAGATCGCCGACACGGTGGCGGCCGCGGCCAAGACCTTCGCGTCGCTGTGACGCGCCCGCCGGCACGCAAACTGCTCCAACACTGAGAGAGCCCGCGGCGCGGCTCCACGAACCCTTCGCTTATGCACATTCACATCCTGGGGATTTGCGGCACCTTCATGGGCGGTCTCGCGGCGCTGGCGCGCGAAGCCGGCCACAAGGTGACGGGCTGCGATGCCAACGTCTATCCGCCGATGAGCGACCAGCTGCGTGCGCTCGGCATCGAGCTGGTCGAGGGCTACGGCGCCGACCAGCTGGCGGTGGCGCCCGACCTGTTCGTCGTCGGCAACGTGGTGACACGCGGCAACCCGCTGGTCGAGGCGATGCTCGACGCGGGCGCGGCCTACACGAGCGGTCCGCAGTGGCTGGCAGAACACGTGCTGCAGGGGCGGCACGTGCTGGCCGTCGCCGGCACCCACGGCAAGACGACGACCAGCGCGATGCTCGCGTGGGCGCTGGAGCAGGCCGGGCTGAAGCCCGGCTTCCTGATCGGCGGGGTGCCGATGAACTTCGGCGTGTCGGCGCGCCTGGGCGAAGGCAAGAGCTTCGTCATCGAGGCCGACGAGTACGACACCGCCTTCTTCGACAAGCGCAGCAAGTTCGTGCACTACCGGCCGCGCACCGCAGTGCTCAACAACCTCGAGTTCGACCACGCCGACATCTTCGACGACGTGGCCGCCATCGAGCGCCAGTTCCACCACCTCGTGCGCACGGTGCCGGCCAGCGGGCGGCTCGTCGTCAACGCCCGCGAGGAGTCGCTGCAGCGGGTGCTGGCGATGGGCTGCTGGAGCGAGCTGGTGCGTTTCGGCGCGCGCAAGGAGGCGCCGGGCGAGCTGCGTGCACGCGGCGAGCCGCACGCCTTCGACGTGCTTCGCGGCAGCCTGAAGATCGGCCGGGTCGAATGGCCGCTGCTGGGCGAGCACAACCAGATGAATGCCCTCGCGGCGATCGCCGCGGCGGAACACGTCGGCGTGGCGCCCGACGTCGCTGCGCGTGCGCTCGCCACCTTCGAGAACGTGCGCCGCCGCCTGGAGCTGCGCGGCGCGGTACGCGTGGGCGAGGGCGACGTGCGTGTCTATGACGATTTCGCGCACCATCCGACCGCCATGCGCACCACGATCAACGGCCTGCGCCGCAAGATCGACGCGCAGCAGACCTCGCACCACGAGCCGCGCCAGCGCATCCTCGCGGTGTTCGAGCCGCGTTCGAACACGATGAAGATCGGCGCCATGAAGGCCCAGCTGCCGTGGTCGCTGGAGGAAGCCGACCTCGCCTTCTGCCACAGCGGCGGGCTGAGCTGGGACGCCTCGCAGGCGCTGGCGCCGCTCGGTCACCAGGCCGTCGTGTGCGACAGCATCGACAAGCTCGTGGCCGGCGTCGTCGCCGCGGCGCGGCCAGGCGATCACGTGCTGTGCATGAGCAACGGCGGCTTCGGCGGCATCCACCAGAAGCTGCTGGACGCGCTGGCGACGAAGGCGTGAACGCATCCGACCGGCGAGAGCCCGTCATCGCGCACCTGCTGTACCTGCACGGCTTCCGTTCGTCGCCGCAGTCGATGAAGGCGGGCAAGGTCGCCGATTGGATGCGCAGGCACCGGCCCGACGTTCAATGGTGGTGCCCGCAGTTGCCGCCGTCGCCGCAAGAGGCCATCGAATTGGTGATGAACGGCATCGCCGGCTGGCCGCGCGAGCGCATGGCCGTCATCGGCAGCTCACTCGGCGGCTTCTACGCCACCGTCGTGGCCGAGCGTACCGGCTGCCCCGCGGTGCTGCTGAACCCGGCCATCGAGCCGGCACGCGACCTCGAGAAGTTCATCGGCGAGACCACCGCCTGGCACAGCGACGAGCGCTTCTTCTTCCGTTCCGAGTTCGTCGATCAGCTGCGCGCGCTCAGGCCGGCGCAGATCACACATCTGCAGCGCTACTTCGCCGTCATCGCCAAGGGCGACGAGGTGCTCGACTGGCGCGAGATGAGCGCACGCTACGCGGGCTGCCGCATCAAGCTGCTAGAAGGCAGCGACCACGCGCTGTCGGACTTCGACGAGCACTGGCCCGCGATCGCGGTGTTTCTCGCGCTCACCAATTGATGATGATCAGCGCAACGCGCCGCCAGATCTCCACGTTGATGTAGAACATGAAGACGGCGAAGGCCAGGCGGCGCAGGTTGCGCGCACGCTGCAGCCAGAGCTTGATGTCCGCGGCGATGAAGATGATGAACGAGATGGCCGAGCCCGCGGCCAGGAGGCCGAACAGCACGCCGCAGATCCAACGAAAGACAGTCATCGGGAGGAGCCTACAGAGTCTCGGCAAGCCGTTGCAGGAACAGCACGGCGAAGAAGCCGAGCGCGGCGAACACCGTCCACTTGACGAGGAGGATGCCGTAGCGGCGCCACTTCACCTCGCCGGTGGCGGCATACATCGCGAAGCACAGCAGGCCCGCGATGAGAAGGATGAACAGCAGCGCCCGAAAGACCGGCATCCGTCACCACGCAGGCGCCAGTTCGGCCATGCCGGCAGGCGCGCGCGACTCGTCGTCGAAGCTGACGATCTCGTAGGCGCCCGGGTCGGCGAGCACCGCCCGCACCAGCTTGTTGTTCAGCGCATGGCCCGACTTGAAGGCCACGTAGGCGGCGATCAGCGGATGGCCGATGACCATCATGTCGCCGATGGCGTCGAGGATCTTGTGTTTCACGAACTCGTCGTCGTAGCGCAGGCCGCCGTCGTTGAGCACCTTGTAGTCATCGACGACGATGGCGTTGTCCATGCTGCCGCCGAGGCCGAGGCCGCGTGAACGCATCATCTCCACGTCCTTGGTGAAGCCGAAAGTGCGTGCTCGCGCGATTTCTCGCTTGTACTTGCCCGACCCCATGTCGAACACGACCCGCTGGCCCGTCTGGTTGACGGCGGGGTGGTCGAACTCGATCTCGAAGGTCAGCTTGTAGCCTTCGAAAGGCTCCAGCCGAGCCCATTTCAGCGAGGCGCCCTCGCCTTCGCGCACTTCAACCGGCCTCGTGATGCGCAGGAAGCGCTTGGGCGCGTCCTGCAGCGCAATGCCGGCGCTTTGCAGCAGGAAGACGAACGAGGCGGCCGAGCCGTCGAGGATGGGCATCTCCTCGGCGGTGATGTCGACGAACAGGTTGTCGATGCCGAGACCTGAGCAGGCCGAGAGGAAATGCTCGACCGTCTTCACCGCCGGGCCGCCCGGATCATCCTTCGGCGTCAGGGTGGTGGCGAGCCGCGTGTCGGTGACGGCGAAGGGGTCGACCTTGATGTCCACCGGCGACGGCAG
>CAJPFZ010000170.1 GCA_905339355.1 Burkholderiaceae bacterium | reverse complement strand
CAGTCGAAGACGCTGCGCTCCAACCTCGAGGCGGCGCAGCGGCGGCTCTCGAAGTTCCAGCAGGACAACGGCATCGTCGTCACGGACGAGCGCCTCGACCAGGAGACTGCCCGCCTCACCGCGCTGATGGCGCAGCTGGCCGTGGCGCAGGCCGAGCAGGTGGAAACGTCGACCCGCATGCGCAACACCGGCAGCGAGATGTCACCCGACGTGCAGCAGAGCCCCGCGGTGCAAGGGCTCAAGTCGCAGCTTGCGATGTCGCAGACGAAGCTCAGCGAGATCAGCAGCGTGGTCGGAGCGAACCACCCGCAGCGCCAGGCGCTGGAAGCGCAGATCCGCGAACTCCGCCAGCAATTGGCATCCGAGGTGCAGCGTGTTTCCGGCGGCAGCACCGTGCTCAACCGCGGCAGCGCGCAGAAGATTGCCGAACTGCAGGCGCTTGCGGATGCGCAGAAGAAGCAGGTGCTGTCGCTGCGATCGCAACGCGACCAGATCGCCGTGTTGCAGCGTGATGTGGAGACCGCGCAGCGGGCCTACGAGGGCGTGAGCCAGCGCGGCACCCAGCTGACTCTGGAGAGCCAGAACACCCAGGCCAACGTGCGCCTTCTGAGCCCGGCAGTCGAACCCTATTTGCCTGCGCGGCCGAGAACCCTGATCAATATCCTCGGCTCGATCGTCGGCGGGCTGCTGCTCGGCGCTTTGGCCGCCATCGGATGGGAAATGCTCGACCGCCGCGTGCGCAACCCTGAAGACCTGGTGGCGATGGCAGGCGTGCCCGTGATCGGCGTGCTGCAGCCCATCGACTCGAAGAAGCCGGTGTTCCGAAGACTGACTTCCGGGAGGTCTCAGCCCATGACGCCGATGCGTCCCCTCTTGGCCGGGCCGGGAGCGCGCTGATGAAGATGACCGTCTCCATGGCCACCGGCGCGCCGCGGGCCAATCGCTCGATCGGCGCGATCCTGATGGACAGCGGCGCCCTCACACCCGAGGACGCCGAACGTATTCTTCTGCTGCAGAAGGAGCAGGGCCTTCGCTTCGGCGAGGCCGCCGTCAAGCTGGGCCTGCTCAGCGAAGCGGACATCCAGTACGCGCTGTCGCGGCAGTTCTCTTATGCCTACCTGCGCACGGTGGGCGACAAGAAGCCGCTGAGCGACGAACTGGTGGCTGCCTACCAGCCGTTCAGCCCGCGTGTCGAGGAACTGCGCGCAATCCGCAGCCAGCTGATGCTGCGCTGGTTCGACAAGACCGAGCAGCGGCAGGTGCTCAGCATCATCGGCACCGAACGCAGCGAGGGGCGCAGCCACCTGGCCGCCAACCTGGCCGTGGTGTTCTCGCAGCTGGGCGAACGCACGCTGCTGATCGATGCCGACATGCGCAACCCGAGGCAGCACGAACTCTTCCTGCTGCAGAACAAGGTCGGACTCTCGACAGTGCTGTCTGGGCGCTCGCGCGACGAGGCGATCATCCGCATCACCGATCTCGCCGGCCTGTACGTGCTGCCGGCGGGCCCCGTGCCGCCCAACCCGCTCGAATTGCTGAGCCGGCTGAACTTCGATGAATTCCTGATCCACGTGCGGGCCACGTTCGATGTCGTCATCATCGACACGCCGGCGCTCACGAGTGGCGAGGACGCCGCCATGATCGCGGTGCGCACCGGCGCCGCGCTGGCGGTGGCGCGCACCGCGCGAACCCGCGTGGGTGCGTTCAACGACATGGTGCAGGGTCTGATGAACGCGGGCGTCGCGGTGGTCGGCTCGGTCCTCAACGACGTTCCAGAGAAGAAGCCCAAGAAGGTCAAGGCGTGAGCAGCGTTCAACCCACTGCCGGCGGGTTTTCGCCACCGGCCCCTTCGCCCGTCGCGGTGCCGTGGCTGATCGCCCTGGCGGGCTTTGCCGCCATGTACGTTCCCGTGTACTGGTGGGCCGCCAACGGCATCTGGCAAACCGACGAGCACGGGCACGGCCCGATCATTCTCGCGGTGCTGATCTGGCTGTTCTGGAGCAAGCGGCACGACATCCTCGCCACGCCCACCCAGCCTTCGGGCGCGCTCGGCTGGCCGGTGTTCGTGCTGGGCCTGCTGGTCTACGTGACCGGCCGCGCATTCGGCATCGCCATCTTCGAGATCGGCTCCCAGTTGCTCGTCGTCGCCGGAATGCTGCTGCTGCTCAAGGGCACGTCGGCCTTGCGCGTGGCCTGGTTCCCGGTCATCTACTTCATCTTCATGGTGCCCTTGCCGGGCATCCTCGTCGACGCGATCACCGGCCCGCTGAAGATGTGGATCTCCGACATCGTGGAGACCATCCTCTACGCGGTGGGCTACCCGATCAGCCGCAGCGGGGTGATCCTGAGCATCGGTCAGTACCAGCTCCAGGTGGCCGACGCCTGCTCGGGCCTGAATTCGATGTTCAGTCTGTCGGCCCTGGGTACGCTGTTCATGTACATCATGGCCCGCAAAAGCCGGCTTCACAACGGCATCATGCTGGCCTCCATCTTGCCGATCGCCTTCGTGGCGAACATGGTCCGCGTGATCGTGCTGGTGCTCGTGACCTATCACCTCGGCGACGAGGCGGGTCAAGGCTTCCTGCATGGCGCAGCTGGCATGGTGCTGATGATCGTCGCGCTGCTGTTCTTCTTCCTGCTGGACGCCATTCTGGCGAAGCTGCTGCCACAGGGAACAAAGCCGCCGCCGAGTGCGCCGGCGACGAGCGGCGCCGCTTAACTGCCTGAAGCCCCTTGCGGGCTTCAGATGGACCCTCAGGCAGGGTCGCCCAGACCGCTGAGCCGTTTGCGCGTTGCGGACGGCACAGCCGCCAGCAGGTCCGCAGCGAACTGCTGCTGCATTGCGAAACCGCGCTTGGTGTCGCTGTCGATCGACGAAATTCGGAACAGCAGCCCGTCCGGGATCTGCCCGGTGAGCCCGAGGCGGATCTCCGCCATGCGCTTCTGGATCTTGTTCTGGATGACATGCTCACCGACGGTGAACCAGTAGGTCACCGGCTCGACGCGCGAGCCCAGGCTGGTGTGCAGCCGCCGCACCTCGACCGAGCCGAAGCTCGTCGGCAGCTCGCCCAGTACGTTGTTGTGCAGCTGGAAACCCTGCGCGGGGTAGCAGACCTCCGGCTTGTGCGCCTGCAGCGCGCCACGCTGGTCATCGCCGTAGGCCATCGACAGCATGATCCGGTAGCCCTGCTTGTTGACGTAGGTGCGGCTCAGGATCTGGCTGTAGAGCTTGTCGAGAATCTCCTTGGTCTGCGGGTTGACCACCTGAGCACCTTGCTCGGGCAACTCCCGCCAGTCGCCGAAGGTCTTGGGCACCGCCGTTTCCAGCGACAGCGACTGCCCGCGGTCGGCCGCCTTCGTGCTCGGCCGGGCCACGATGCCGCCGACGGCTGCGGTGCCCATGAGGGCGGCGAGCAGGATGGAAATCTGGGTGAGGCGCATGTGAAATAGCCCAATCAACGGGAACGGTACGTCAGGGATCCGATTGTGCCGGCTCCGGTTCCCCTCTGCCCGACCGAGGATCCCCTCGACACCCGATCTGTGGGGGGCGGCGTCAGTGGCCCAAGGCAGCCCCTTCAAGGTCTTGCATTGGCTCCTCTACCCTCTGGGGAGAGGTTGGGTGCGGGGCCCGCCGGAAGACGTGGAAACCGAGTTTCATCTACCGCCCAAGGCACTCACCCCAACCCTCTCCCAGGGGGAGAGGGAGCAACACACA
>CAJPFZ010000169.1 GCA_905339355.1 Burkholderiaceae bacterium | reverse complement strand
TGCACCGACGGGGTGTGCGCGCTCTCGTGCGGAGGCGGCTCGCCCGACCGATGCGGCGACGCGTGCACTAGCCTGATGACCGATGAGTCCAACTGCGGAGCGTGCGGCACGCCGTGCGCGGTCGGCGCGCTGTGCACGGGCGCGCACTGCGACTGTCCCGAGGGACGTATGGAGTGCGGTGGCGTGTGTGTCGACACGCAGACCGACGCGGCCCACTGCGGAGGCTGCGACGCCGGCTGCGCGGTCGGTGAGGTCTGCTCGGAGGGATCGTGCGAGCTCTCCTGCGGCGGGACGACGCCGAGCGTGTGCGGCGGAGGCTGCGCGAGCCTCATGACCGACGAGGCGAACTGCAGCGCGTGCGGACATGCGTGCGAGATCGGGGCCTCGTGCATCGACGGAGCGTGCACGTTGTCAGGGCGCACGCTCCTGATCAGCGGGTTGCGCAGGTAGTGTTGCAGCAGATTGTGCGGCGCGTCTCGAGCTGCGTTCATGTGTTGTCTGAAGTCCTCGATCAGCTCCTCGTCGTAATCGGCGCGCCGGTCGGGGTGCTCGACGAAGTCGACGGCCTTCTGCCAGAAGTCGGCGGCGATGGAGTGATTGCCCAGGGCGTCGTGGACGAGCGCGGAGCGTTCGAAGCCGTCGGCCACATCGGGGTATTCACGTAGAAGACGATCGCAGGTAACGAGGGCTTGGTCGTAGCGGCGTTCGGCGATGAGGCGCAGGACGCTGTTGCTCACCTCGTCGAGGTCGTCCTCGAGCCAGAAGATCGGAGGCTGTGCAGGCGCGGCGGACTGGTTCTGCGCCGCGCGCCGCACGTTCAGTTCTTGCATCTCGGCCTTGAGCTTGCGTTTGGCTTCACGGGCGGCGCGCGCCCGCTCGCGCACCAGCTCATCGTCCTTCGCGAGGCAGCACTTCTTGTACTTCTTGCCGCTGCCGCACCGACAGGGCTCGTTACGTCCGAGCTGGGTCACGAATTGGCCTCCTGCATGCGCGCCGGGCGATCACACGGCGTGATGCAAGAGATTACCCTGCGCGCGCGCTGGTCCGCACAGCTCGAGGAGAGGCCGACCGCTTCATGCGGCTGCATCGGCAGTCGCACCTGGCACGACGGCACGCGTGTGCGCAAAGCAACGTTGTACGTCGAGAGCGAGAGGGCGTTCGTCCCCGACGTGCCGCAGCGACGCAAGCGGTGCAGCGCGTGTCGCGGAGGCTGGGTGCACCGGCCCGAGGGCATCACGAGCCGGGCGCACTATCAGCCGTGCGTCGTGTCGCACGCGCTCGGCGAGATCGGCAGCGACGCGGACGCGACGACGATCACGCTGGCCGAGGAGATCGGCTGCGTGCCGTCCACGGTGCGCCGGTGGGCCGCGCGAGTCGCGGCGCTCGCGGAGCCGGCGGCGCTCGCGAGCGCGATCGTGGAGGAGGCCGGTGAGCCGGTGCTGCCCGCGACGCCGACCGAGCTCGCGAGCCCGCAGCGCTCGGCACGACTGCGCGCCCTCTTGGTGCGCGCGCTTGCGGTGCTCGTGCTGCTCGAGGCGCTCGCGAGCCTTCGCGGTCTGCCGCCGCCGGCGCTCGCGCATACGGCCAGCCTCGTCCCCGCGAAGGCCGCGGGCCTTGGTTTTGTCGACGATCCATTACGTTCGGCGTGACCGAGAAAGGAGCGCACCGCGAAGACGAAGACGCGATCTTGACAGCGCTCTTTCGCTACCAGGTGATCGGCCCGCTGACCGACGATCGCGAGGCGGGCTCGCTGCGCGAACGCGTCGCCGAGCTCGCCGCGCGCGAGCACCACCACCCCAAGCTCGGCGTGCTGAGCGTCAGCGAGCGCACGCTCTGGACGTGGCTGCGCCTCTATCGTGAGGGCGGCATCCACGCGCTGCGCCCGCGCGAGCGCAAGGACAAGGGCCGTGTGCGCGCGCTCAGCGTCGAAGCGCTCGATCGCGCCGAGGTGCTGCGGCGCGAAGAGCCCGGTCGCTGGACGCGCTTCGTGGTCGACATGCTCGCACGCGAGAGCTTGCTGGCCTCGAGCGTGCACCGTGCGACGATCGATCGTCATCTGCGCCGTCGCGGCGCTTCGCGGCGGCAGCTGCGCGTGCTCGGCGACAAGCGCACGATCAAGATGCGCTTCGAGCGCTTCGGCGACCTCTGGGTCGGCGACTATCACCACGGCTGCCGCGTGCTCGCGCCCGAAGGTCGCGTCGTCGTCGCCAAGCTCGGCGCCTTCCTCGATCACAAGACGCGCTACCCGGTCGCCGACCGCTGGTACGTCAGCGAGGACCTCACGACGCTGCGCGACACGATGCTGCGCGCACTCTTGCGTTGGGGCCCGCCGCGCGTGGCGTACACCGACCGCGCGAAGATCTACCGCTCCGAGCAGCTCGCGTACTCGCTGGCCGCGCTCGATTGCCGGCTCGTGCACTCGCGCGCCTACTACAGCAAGGGCCGCGGCGTGATCGAGCGCTGGTGGCAGCTCGCGCAGGCCTTCGAGCGCGAGTGCGAAGCGCGCGAAGAGCTCGTCACGATCCACGAGCTCAATCGCTTGTGGGAGGCCTTCAAGACCCTTCACTACCTCGAGCATCCGCACGACGAGCTCGGCATGACCCCCGCGCAAGCGATCGTCGACGTCGTGCCGCGGCCGATCGATCCGGCCGTCGCGCGCGAGCTCTTCCTCGTCCGCGCCGAGCGTCAGGTGCACAAGAGCGACGGCTGCGTCGCTGTCGAGGGCCGGCGATTCCTATGCGACAGCTCGCTGCGCGGAATGAAGGTCGTCGTTCGCTACGACCCCTCCGAGCTGTCGAGCGTGCTCGTCTTCGCCGACGGCCGTCGCGCCCAGCGCGCGATGCCGCAGCCCATCGGCCGCGTGAAGGACGAGCTGCTGCCCGCGCCGCCGACGGGACCGAAGACCGACTACCTTGCGATGCTGCGCGCCGACTTCGATCGGCGCCTCATCGAGGCCGCGCAGCCGCTCGCGTACTCCGAGCTCGGCGCGATCGATCCCGGCTTCGATGAGGCGCGCTTCCTCGAAGTCGTTGGGGCCATCACCGAGGCGCGCGTACGCGGCGCCGAGGCCGATGAGGCGCACGCCTTCTGGTCGAGCTTCGGCCCGCTGTCCGAATCGCTCGTGCGCGCCGCGCTCGAGCACGCCGTGCGCCTGCGCGGCACCGGCCGTCACGTGCGCGTGTACCTCGCCGTGATCCGCACCTTCGTCTTGGTGCGGATGAAGTCCCTCTCGAACGGAGAAGAAGCATGACCGACTCGCTCTTGCGCCACTTCCGCCTTTCGTCGCATCCCTTCGGCCGCGACGCCTCGCGAGCCGCCGTGCATCGCCATCGCGGCTTTGCCGAAGCGCTCGAGCGCTTGCGCTACACCCTCGAGATCCACGCCATGGCCGCGCTCATCGCCGAGCCCGGATGCGGCAAGAGCCTCTTGCTCGGCGAGCTCGCCGACGAGCTGCAGAAACAGCGCGTCGTCGTGCACTACTTCGCGCACGCGACCGTCGGCCCCTTCGGTCTCATCAACGTCCTTGCGCGCAAGGCCGGCGTCGCGCCGTCTCGCTCGCGTGCCGAGACCGCGCTCGCGCTCAGCCAGGCGCTGCTCGACGACGAGCGCACGCACGTGCTCGTCCTCGACGAAGTCCACAGGATGCCCGACCCCACCCTCGAGGACGTGCGCCTACTCACCATCGCCGACTTCGACCGCAAGAGCCCCTTCGGCCTCGTCCTCGCCGGACATCCGGAGCTCGATGATCGGCTTGCCGAGCCGCACCATCATGCGCTCGATCAGCGCATCACCACCGTCGCGCGCCTCGCGCCGCTCGCGCTCGACGAGACCCGCGACTACGTGCGCCTCCGCCTCGACGCTGCCGGCGCCAAGTCGCAGCCCGTCTTCGACGAGGAGGCGATCGACGCCGTGGATCCTCCTCGAGAACGTCGCCGCCTTGCGCCACCGCGGCCTCGATCGCGTCCTCGGGGACCTTGCCGCGCTCGGGTACGATGCGGTCTGGGACTGTCTACCCGCGAGCGCCGTCGGCGCCCCTCACCGCCGAGACCGGCTCTTCGTGGTCGCGTGGGCACTACCCCACGCCCACCGCGAGCGCCTACGGCTCGAGCCAGAACGAGGGCCAGGTCCCGCACCGCCGCCCGACCCGCGGCACCCCGAGCCTCGAGACGTGGGCGCGATCCTGGCCGACCCCAACACGTGGCGACGCGCGATCGAGCGGGTCACGGCAGACTCCGCAGAGCCGAGCGCATCCCGGCGAGTCGTT
>CAJPFZ010000168.1 GCA_905339355.1 Burkholderiaceae bacterium | reverse complement strand
CCGGCGCATGCCGTGGACCATGGGCGCCTTCGCCATCGGCGCGCTGT
The DNA here is from genome assembly GCA_905339355.1 of Burkholderiaceae bacterium. Taxonomy (GTDB): domain Bacteria; phylum Pseudomonadota; class Gammaproteobacteria; order Burkholderiales; family Burkholderiaceae_C; genus Albitalea. The sequence continues at coordinate 8,768 of CAJPFZ010000168.1, read as the reverse complement.
CGATGATCGGCCTGCCGCCGGCGGCCGGCTTCGTCTCGAAGTGGTACATGCTCTCCGGCGCCATGGCGGCGTCGCACTGGCCGGCGGTGGCGGTAATCGCCGCCAGCACCCTGCTCAACGCCGGCTACTTCCTGCCCATCCTCTGGCGCGCCTTCTTCCGACCCGCCAGCGTCGACGACGCGCAGCACCCGCACGGCGAGGCGCCGCTGCCGATGGTGATCGCGCTCACGCTCACCGCCGCCGGCACGCTCGCCTTGTTCTTCCAGCCCGACGTGCCGCTGGCGCTGGCGCAACAGATGCTCGGAGGGCTGCCATGAAAGCCCACGCCGGGCCGCCCCAAATGGGCGCAGTCAACGAGATGGAGCGGGCGCAACCCGCGAACGACCGTCACCCCCTTCCGCGGGAAGGGGGCCGGGGAGATGGTCGTCACTGGCTGGATGAACCGAAGAACGTGAAGTTGCTCTGGCGCCTGTTCCTCGCCGTGCTGGCAGCGACGGTGCTGGCGGAGTTGGGGATCGCGCTGCATCCGCATTTCGAGGTCGAGGCGCTGTTCGGCTTGCACGCCTGGTACGGCTTCCTCGCCTGCGCGGCGATGATCCTCGTCGCCAAGGGGCTGGGGCTGCTGCTGAAGCGGCCGGACACTTACTACGAGGCCGACGGCGATGAGTGAGTGGCTCGTCCATCCCGGCCTGCTGCTGATCCTCGGCGCCTTCGCCCTGCCCTGGCTGCGCGGCGGCGCGCGCAGCGTGGCGGTGCTGGCGCTGCCGCTCCTAGCCCTGTTCTGCCTCTGGCATCTGCCGGAGGGCGCGCGCTGGCAAGTGGCGTGGCTGGGCTACGAACTGGCGCCGCTGAACGTCGACAAGCTGTCGCGCCTGTTCGCCACCATCTTCGCCCTGATGGCCTGCGGCGGCGGCCTCTTCGCGCTGCGGCAGCAGAGCCGCCTGGAGATCCCCGCCGCCTACGTCTACGCCGGCTCGGCCATCGGCGTGGCGCTGGCCAGCGACCTCGTCACCGTTTTCGTCTTCTGGGAGCTGATGGCAGTCGGCTCGACGCTGGTGCTGTGGAGCGCCGGCACGAAGACGGCCTGGGTCGCCAGCCGGCGCTACGTGATGATCCACCTGCTCGGCGGCGTCGTGCTCTTCGCCGGCGTCACCGGCCACCTGCTCGACACCGGCGACGCCGCGTTCGTGCGCATGGCGCCCGACTCCGTCGCGCACTGGCTGATCCTCGTCGGCTTCCTCATCAACGCCGGCGCGCCGCCGCTCTCGGCCTGGCTGCCCGACGCCTACCCGGAGGCCTCCTGGAGCGGCACGGTTTTCCTCTCGGCCTTCACCACCAAGACGGCGGTGTACGTGCTGCTGCGCGGCTTCCCCGGCACCGAGTTCCTGATCTGGATCGGCCTCTTCATGGTGTTCTACGGCATCGTCTACGCGCTGCTGGAAAACGACATGCGGCGCATCCTCGCCTACAGCATCGTGAACCAGGTCGGCTTCATGATCGCCGGCATCGGCATCGGCACCGAGATGGCGCTGAACGGCGCCGCCGCGCACGCCTTCACCCACATCATCTACAAGGCCCTGCTGCTGATGTCGGCCGGCGCCGTGCTCGCCGCCACCGGCCGGCGCAAGTGCTCGGAGCTGGGTGGCCTCTTCCACAGCATGCCGATCACGACGATCTGCGGCACCATCGGCGCCCTCGCCATCTCCTCCTTCCCGCTCACCTCGGGCTTCGTCTCGAAGTCGATGGTGACGCAGGCAGCCATCGACGGCCACCTGCTGTCGGTCTGGCTGGCGCTCGCCGCCGCCTCGGCCGGCGTCTTCCTGCATGCCGGCATCAAGTTCCCCTGGTTCGTCTTCTTCCAGAAGGACTCGGGGCTGCGCCCGGGCGATCCGCCCGCCAGCATGCGATGGGCGATGATCGGCTTCGCCTTCCTCTGCATCGCACTAGGCGTCTGGCCGGAGCCGCTCTACCGCCTGCTGCCCTACGCGGTCGACTACGTCCCCTACACGGCCGCGCACGTGCTGACGCAGCTGCAGCTCTTGCTGTTCTCCGGCCTCGCCTTCTTCGTCATGCTGCCCTGGCTGAAGCGCACGCCGACGATCACGCTCGACGTCGACTGGCTGTGGCGCGTGCCGCTGCCGGCCCTGGCGCGCGCCGCCGCCGGCGGCTTCCGCCGGCGGCGCGAGAGCGCCGCCGCCCGCGCCGAAACGCTCGCCGGTCGCCTGTCCGCCGGCATCCGTCGGCATCGCGAACCCGACGGCCTGCTGCTGCGCAGCTGGCCGACCGGCAGCATGGCCCTCTGGGTGATGACCATGCTGCTGGCCTGGCTGCTTCTCTACTACCTGCCCTGACGCCGTACCGCAAGGATGAAAGGAGACCTCATGACCGACAAGACGAGCGACGCCCCGGCCGACACGGGGACGACGGCAATGCGGCTGCTGATCCCGATCGACGCCACCGAACGCTCGCGCTGGGGCGTCCGCTATGCCCTGCGCCAGCACCAGGTCGGCAAGCCGGTGCAGGCCTGCCTGCTGTTCGTCGCCGAGCCGGTCAGCAGCCTCGAGCTGCTGCGCTTCCGCACGCACGACGAGATCGCCCGCTTCCAGGCCCGCAGTGGCGAACTCCTCATCGAGGACGCGGCCGACCCTCTGGTGCGCGCCGGCATCCCCTTCGAGGCGGCGCTGCGCGAGGGCGAACTGGCTTTCCAGATCCTCGACGCCGCGGAGCAGCTCGGCTGCAGCAGCGTCGTGCTGCCGCAGCCGCAGCCCCGCCTGGCGCGGCTGCTCTGCCGCGACATGGCGCAGGAAGTGCTGAGCCAGGCGCGCGGCATGCCGGTCGTCACGGTGGACGCCGAAGGCATGCCCGTGGACGACCGCTGAGCGGTCCGCCACGCAATCGAGCAGTGCGAAGAGGAGATTGGGGCGGCTGCGGCCGCCCGTTTTTTTCATCCGCCCGGGTTAAGATGCAGGCAGGCTTGCAAGCGACAGGGAATCACGCCATGAAGACGAATTACGAAGTGGTCATCGTCGGCGCCGGCAGCGCCGGGCTGGCCGCGCTGCGTGAGGTGAGGAAGCGCACGCAAGACTTTTTGCTGATCAACGACGGCCCCTGGGGCACCACTTGCGCCCGCGTCGGCTGCATGCCCTCGAAGGTGCTGATCGAGGCCGCCAACGCCTATCACCGGCGCGGCGCCTTCGAGGAATTCGGCATCCGCGGCGCCGGCGGTCTCTCGGTAGACCTGCCCGCCGTGCTGCGCCGCGTGCGGCGGCTGCGCGACGGCTTCGTCAAGGGCACGCTCGCCGCCACCGACACCCTCGGCGAACGCGCCATTGCCGGCCGCGCCCGCCTCCTCGGCCCCGGCCGGCTCGAGGTGAACGGCCGCGAGATCGCCACGCGCAGCATCGTGCTCGCCACCGGCTCCAGCCCGGCGGTGCCGCCGGCCTGGCAGGCGCTGGGGGAGCGCCTGCTCACCACCGACACGCTGTTCGAGCGCGAGACGCTGCCGCCGCGCATCGCGGTGGTGGGCCTCGGCGCCATCGGCGTCGAGATGGCGCAGGCGCTGGCACGGCTGGGCATCGCGGTCAGCGCCTTCGGCCGCGGCCACATCGGCGGCCTCTCCGACGCAAAAGTCAGTGCCGCCGCCACGGCGCTGCTCGGCGGCGAATTCGCCCTGCACCTCGGCGCCGAGGCGGAAGTGATTGCCGCAGACGGCGCGATCCGCGTGCGCGCCGGCGACGCCGAAGCGACGGTCGACGCCGTGCTCGCCGCGCTCGGCCGCCGGCCCAACCTCGCCGGCCTCGGGCTTGAAAGCCTCGGCGTCGCGCTGGACGCGCGCGGGATGCCGCCGGTCGACCCGAATACCCTGCAGATCGCCGGCCTGCCGCTGTTCCTCGCCGGCGACGCCAACGGCGCGCGGGCGCTGCTGCACGAAGCCGCCGACGAGGGCCACATCGCCGGGCTGAATGCCGTGCGCGTCGCCGCCGGCGAGAAGCCCGCCTGCTACGCGCGGCGCACGCCGCTCGCCATCGTCTTCTCCGAGCCCAACATCGCCGTTGCCGGCCGCCGCCGCGCCGAGCTGGCGGCGGGCAGCTTCATCGAGGGCGAAATCGACTTCGCGCGCCAGGGCCGCGCCCGCGCCGGCCAGCGCAACCACGGCCTGATGCGCCTCTACGCCGAACCGGAAACGGGCAGGCTGCTCGGCGCCGAGATGTGCGCGCCGGCCGCCGAGCACATGGCGCACCTGCTGGCGCTGGCGCTCGACCGCGGCATGACGGTGCGCGAGCTGCTGCGCCTGCCCTTCTACCACCCGGTGCTGGAGGAAGGCCTGCGCAGCGCCCTGCGCGAGCTGGCGGCGCAATTGCCCCCGGCCGGCGATTCCGACCTGAATGCCTGCGACTTCGAGGCCCTCGGCGCCGAGGCGCTGGATTGAGCGCGTCAGGGAACGCTTCGTGCTAAGGTCTGTCGGACAGAGGTAAGCCGGGGACAAACGATGAAACGCCTGCTGCTCCTCATTGCCGCGCTTGTGTTCCTCCCGTTGCCGGCGGCGGCCAGCACGGTGAAGGTGGCGGAAATCCACGGCGCCATCAGCCCGGCCAGCGCCGCCTATTTCCTGCGCGCCCTTGACGAGGCGCAGCGCGCGAAGGCGGACCTGCTGGTGCTCAAGCTCGACACGCCGGGCGGTCTCGATTCGGCCATGCGCGAGATGATCCAGGGCATCCTCGCCTCGCCCGTGCCGGTGGCGACCTGGGTGGCGCCCAGCGGCGCGCGCGCCGCCAGCGCCGGCACTTACCTGCTCTACGCCAGCCACGTCGCCGCCATGGCGCCGGGCACCAACCTCGGCGCGGCGACGCCGGTGGCGATCGGCATCGGCGGCGACGCCGGCAAGCCGGGCACGGACAAGCCCGAGGACGGCAAGGGCCGCGCGCCCTCGGGCGGCGCCATGGAAAAGAAGGCGGTTCACGACGCCGCCGCCTACATCCGCAGCCTGGCGCAATTGCGCGGGCGCAACGCCGAGTGGGCGGAGCGCGCCGTGCGCGAGGCGGAAAGCCTCTCCGCCGAGGAGGCGCTGAAGCTGAAGGTGATCGACTTCGTCGCCGCCGACCTGCCCGAGCTGCTGCAGAAGGCCGAGGGCCGCAAGGTGAAGCTCGCCGCCGGCGAGGCCACGCTCGCGCTCTCCGCCGCCGCCGTCGTCACGGTCGAGCGCAACTGGAAGGAACGCCTGCTCGCCGCCATCGCCGACCCGAACATCGCGCTGATCCTGATGATGCTCGGCGTCTACGGCCTGCTCTTCGAGTTCTACACGCCGGGCTTCGGCGTGGCCGGCATCATCGGCGCAATCTGCCTGCTGCTGGCGCTCTACGCGCTGGCGATGCTGCCGATCAACGCCACCGGCGCCCTGCTGGTCCTGCTCGGCATCACGCTGATGGCGACGGAGGCCTTCGTGCCGAGCTTCGGCGCCTTCGGCATCGGCGGCATCTTCGCCTTCGTCGCCGGGTCGCTGATGCTGATCGACGCCGACGTGCCGGGCCTGCAGGTCTCGCTCGCCTTCATCGTGCCGCTGGCGGCGGCGAGCGCCCTGGTGCTGGGCGGCGTCGGCGCCTTCGCCCTGCGCTCGCGCCGCCGCCCGATGGTGGCCGGCGTCGAGGCGATGGCCGGCGGCACGGCCGAAGCGCTGGAGGATTTCGCGAAGGAAGGCTGGGTGCTGGCCTTCGGCGAGCGCTGGCATGCGCGCAGTGCTTCGCCGCTGAAAAGCGGCGAGCGGGCGCGCATCGTGGCGGTGGACGGACTGACCCTCGTAGTTGAACCGGAAGGCAAAGGAGAACGATCATGATCTGGGATTTCGGCTGGGGCGGCGCGCTGCTGCTGCTCATCGCGCTGGCGGCGGCCAGCATCCGCATCCTGCGCGAGTACGAGCGCGGCGTGGTGTTCCTGCTCGGGCGCTTCTGGAAGGTCAAGGGTCCGGGCATCGTTCTGGTCGTGCCGGGCATCCAGCAGATGGTACGCGTCGACCTGCGCCTGGTGGTGATGGACGTGCCGAGCCAGGACGTCATCTCGCGCGACAACGTCTCGGTGAAGGTGAACGCGGTGGTGTACTTCCGCGTCGTCGATCCGCAGAAGGCCATCATCCACGTCGAGAACTACTTCGAGGCCACCTCGCAACTGGCGCAGACGACGCTGCGCTCGGTGCTCGGCAAGCACGAGCTCGACGACATGCTGGCCGAGCGCGAGCGGCTCAACGTCGACATCCAGCAGATCCTCGACACGCAGACCGACTCCTGGGGCATCAAGGTCGCCAACGTCGAGATCAAGCATGTGGACATCGACGAGACCATGGTGCGCGCCATCGCCCGCCAGGCCGAGGCCGAACGCGAGCGGCGCGCCAAGGTGATCCACGCCGAGGGCGAGCAGCAAGCCTCGGAAAAGCTGCTGGAGGCGGCGAAGGTGCTGGCGCAGGCGCCCCAGGCGATGCAGCTGCGCTACCTGCAGACGCTGGTGAACATCGCCGGCGACAAGACCTCGACCATCGTCTTCCCGATGCCGATCGACATCATGGAGGCCCTGAAGAAGCTCGCCGACAAGCCCTGACAACAACGCGGTCCGCCGGGAGGGGCGGAAGATGTTCGCCGACGCCTATACCGAATTCACCGTCCTGCTGCTGACCGCCGCCGTCATCGGCGCGCTCGGCGTGCGCCTGCGCCAGCCGCTGCTGGTCACCTACATCGTCGTCGGCATCGCCGTCGGCCCCTCGGTGCTGGGCTGGGTGGCGGCGCACGACCAGATCGACCTGCTGGCGCAGATCGGCGTCACCCTGCTGCTCTTCGTGGTCGGGCTGAAGCTCGACATGCACCTGGTGCGCAACCTCGGCAGCGTGGCGCTCGCCACCGGCCTCGGCCAGCTCCTGTTTACCATCGTCTTCGGCTACCTGATCGCGCTGGCGCTCGGCATGGCGGCGATGACGGCGCTCTACGTCGCCGTGGCGCTGACCTTCTCCAGCACCATCATCATCGTCAAGCTGCTCTCCGACAAGCGCGAGATCGACTCCCTGCACGGGCGCATCGCCATGGGCTTCCTCATCGTGCAGGACATCGCCGTGGTGGTGGCGATGATGGTGCTCGGCGCCCACCACGCCGGCAGCAGCGGCGGCGGCGGCTGGCTGACGATCGCCGCCACGGTCGCCGTCAAGCTCGCCCTTGTGCTCGTCGTCGTCGCCGCCCTGATGCGTTACGTTCTGCCGCGCCTGCTGCATGCCATCGCCGGCTCGCCCGAGCTGCTGCTGCTCGCCGCCGTCGCCTGGGGCACGACGCTCGCCACGGCCGGCGAGCTGTTCGGCTTCAGCAAGGAGGTCGGCGCCTTCCTCGCCGGCTTCTCGCTCGCGTCCACCCCGTACCGCGAGGCGATGAGCACGCGGCTCACCAGCCTGCGCGACTTCCTGCTGCTGTTCTTCTTCATCGACCTCGGCGCCAAGCTCGACCTCTCGACGCTCGGCGGCGACCTCGGCCCGGCCGTCGTCCTGTCCCTCTTCGTGCTCATCGGCAACCCGCTCATCGTCATGGCCATCATGGGCTGGATGGGCTACCGCAAGCGCACCGGCTTCCTCGCCGGGCTCACCGTGGCGCAGATCAGCGAGTTCTCCATCGTCTTCGTCGCCATGGGCATCACGCTCGGCCACGTCGGCCAGGACGCGCTCGGCCTGGTGACGCTGGTGGGACTCGTCACCATCACGCTGTCGACCTACATGATCCTCTACTCGCAGCGGCTCTACGCCCGGCTGAAGCCCTGGCTCGGCCGCTTCGAGCGGCGCGTGCCGTTCCGCGAGCTGGCGGTCGAACAGAACGAGGCCGGTCCGGCCGAGGCGGAGGTGATCGTGTTCGGCATGGGCCGCTACGGCAAGCACCTGGCGCAGAGGCTCGTGCGGCTGGAGACGCGGGTGCTGGGTGTAGACTTCGACCCCGAGACGGTGGCACATTGCCGCCAGCGCGGCATCCCGATCCGCTTCGGCGACGCCGAGGACCCGACCTTTCCCGAGACGCTGCCGCTGGCCGGCACGCGCTGGGTGGTCAGCACCCTGCCGCAGCTCGACGTGAACCTCGGCCTGCTCGACGCTCTGCGCCGCCACGGCTACCGCGGCCGCGTCGCCATGACCGCGCACGCGCCGGCCGACATCCTCCGGCTCGAGCACGCCGGCGTCGACCGGGTGCTGCAGCCCTTCGACGACGCCGCCGAGTTCGCCGCCCGCGCCATCGGCAACGAAATTCACACACAGGAGCGCTGACATGGAAAAACCCGACCACATCCTGATCGCCACCGACCTCTCCTCGCACGCCGGCAAGGCCGAGACGCGCGCCGCCATGCTGGCGCAGGCGCTCGGCGCCGGCAAGCTGGTCCTCATGCACGTCGTGCCGCGCCTGCCGCTGGAGGCGCTCACCAACATCCTCGAGCGCACGCCGTTGGAGACCGAGCAGCAGTTGCTCGACGCGGCCTACGCGGAATTGAAGGTGCGGGCGGACCGGCTCGGCGCGAAGTACGGCATCGCCACCGGCATCGCCGTGCGCATCGGCCGCCCGCACGTCGAGATCGCCGAAGAGGCCGAGGCGCTCGACGCCGGGCTGGTGGTGGTCGGCGGCTACGGCGCCCACCTGGTGCGCGAGCTGTTCCTCGGCGCCACCGCCGAGAAGGTGCTGCGCAAGAGCCGGCGCCCGGTGCTGGTGGTCAAGCAGGAGCCGCTCTCGCCCTACAAGCGCCTGCTGGTGCCGGTGGACTTCTCGCCC
>CAJPFZ010000167.1 GCA_905339355.1 Burkholderiaceae bacterium | reverse complement strand
GCGAGAATCTGCAGCGCGAGTGCGCCGACAACGTCACGGTTGTCGAAGGCGACGGCAGCAGCGGCTGGCCGGCCCAGGCGCCGTACGACGCCATCCTCCTGTCCGGCTCTGTGGCGGAAATATCGGAGGCATTGCTCGGACAGCTCAAGGTGGGCGGCCGGCTGCTGGCCGTGGTGGGCGACGCCCCGCTGATGCAGGCGCGGCTCGTCACCTGCGTGGCGGAGGGGCGCTTCCAGAGCGTCAACCTGTTCGAAACCAGCATCCCGCGACTGCGCAACGTGCCGGAGCGGGGAAAATTCGCTTTCTGAGGAACGGAAATGGTCCAGATCACTGCAGTTGAACTGAACGATTGGCTGAATGACGCGGGTCGCTCCGATCCGCTGCTGCTCGACGTGCGCGAGCCGGACGAGTTCGCCGCCTACCGCATCGAGGGCTCGACGCTGATCCCGATGCGCGCCATCCCGGCGCGCCTGCATGAACTGGACCGCCGCGCCGACGTGGTGATGGTCTGCCGTTCCGGCGCGCGCAGCTACCATGCCGGGATGTTCCTCAAGCAGAATGGCTTCGAGCGCGTCTACAACCTGGCCGGCGGCGTGATCGCCTGGTCGCGCGACGTCGAGCGTGCCGCAGCATGAAGAATCCGGAGGCGGGAAAGCCCATGAAGACGGAACCGAGTGAAGTTTCAGCGCAGGCTGCTGCGCGCACCGGCGCGCGTTGCGCCGGAAGCAAGAGAAAACTGCTGATCGTCGCGCTGGCCCTGGCCGCTGCGCCGGCCTTCGCCGCCGACCTGCTGCAGGTCTATCGCGACGCGCTCGGCTACGACGCCCAGTTCGCCTCGGCCAAGTCGGCCTGGGAGGCCGGCCAGGAGAAACTGCCGCAGGGCCGGGCGGGCCTGCTGCCGGTGATTTCCGCATCGGCCAATACCACCTGGAACGAACTCGATTTCAGTCGACGCGTGCCCGGCGCCGTCAACACCGATGCCAGCTACAACACCAACGGCTATCAACTCACCCTGACGCAACCGCTTTTCCGCTGGCAGAACTACGAACAGTACGGCCAGTCGAAGCTGGCGGTGGCGCAGGCCGACGCCCTGTTTTCCCAGGCAAAGC
>CAJPFZ010000166.1 GCA_905339355.1 Burkholderiaceae bacterium | reverse complement strand
GGTCGGCCACATCACGGTGAGCATCGGATTTTCGGAACTGAAGGCGGGCGACTCGCCGAGCTCGGCCATCGAACGCGCCGACAAGGCCGTCTACTGGGCCAAGACCCACGGGCGCAACCAGGTCCAGAGCCACGCCGAGCTGGTGGCGCGCGGCGAACTCGACGAAGTCGAGAAGGTCGGCGACGTCGAGCTGTTCTAGTGAGCGTTTCCGCGGGGCCCTCGCCGCGCACCCTCGCTCTCACTGTGTTGGCCATGCTGGCGTTTGCCGGCAACTCGCTGCTGTGCCGGGTCGCGCTGAGGGACACGGCGATCGACGCGGCCACCTTCACGAGCGTGCGCATCGCGGCGGGCGCTGCGGTGCTCTGGTTCATCGTGGCGTTGCGCGACCGGCAGCCGCGGGTGGCGCAGGGCCACTGGATGTCGGCCTTCGCGCTGTTCGCCTACGCCGCCTGCTTCTCGTTTGCGTACCTCGGCCTGCCGGCCGGCACCGGCGCGCTGCTGCTGTTCGGCGCAGTGCAGCTGACGATGATCGGCTGGGGCCTGTGGCGCGGCCAGCGTCTGGGACGCGCGCAGATGTTGGGCTTCGTGGTGGCGTTCGCCGGGCTGGTGGCGTTGCTGTTGCCGGGGATCGCCGCGCCGCCGCTTGCGAGCGCCGCGCTGATGCTGGCCGCCGGCGCGGCCTGGGGCGTGTATTCGCTGCGTGGCAGGGGAACGGCCGATGCGACCCGCGTGACGGCAGGCAACTTCCTGCGTGCCGTGCCCTTGGCGTTGGGGTTGAGCCTCGTGATGGCCGCGCAGGCAACGGCCGACTGGACGGGCGTCGCCTACGCCGTCGCGTCCGGCGCACTCACGTCGGGGCTCGGATATGCCCTGTGGTACGCCGCGCTGCGTGGCCTCGACGCGACACGCGCGGCAGTGGTCCAGCTCAGCGTGCCGGCGCTGGCGGCGGCCGGCGGCGCGGCATTTCTCGCCGAGCCGATCGGCTGGCGGCTCGTGCTGGCGTCGGCGGCGATCCTCGGCGGCGTCGCGGCCGTGATCCTTGCGCGTGATCGGCGCGCCGCAGGGTGACTTACCCCCTGCCCTTGACCACCGCGTAGCGTTTCAGGGTCGCTTCACGGGCCGCCTCGTGATCGACGATCGGCGGCGGGTAGTCGCGGCCGAGTTCGATCCCTGCCGCGGCCAGATCGACCGGCGAAGCCAGCCAGGGCGCGTGCAGCAGATCGTCGGGCAGGCGCGCGAGCTGCGGCAGGTAGCGGCGAATGAACTTGCCTTGCGGATCGAACTTGCGGCTCTGGCTGACCGGGTTGAAGATCCGGAACCAGGGCTGCGCATCGCAGCCGGTCGAGGCGGCCCACTGCCAGCCGCCGTTGTTGGCCGCGAGGTCGTAGTCGATCAGATGGTCGGCGAAGTAGCGCTCGCCGCGGCGCCAGTCGATGCCGAGGTCCTTCACGAGGAAGCTGGCCGTCACCATGCGCAGCCGGTTGTGCATGTAGCCGCTCTGGTTGATCTGCGTCATGGCCGCGTCGATCAGCGGGTAGCCGGTGCGTGCATTGCACCAGGCGGCGAAGAGCGCGTCGGCGTGTTTGCCGTGTTCCCAGCGGATGGCGTCGAAGCCCGGCTTGAACGCCGCGTGCACCACATGGGGATGATGGTGCAGCACCTGGTGGTAGAAGTCGCGCCACACCAGCTCGGAAAGCCACACCGCCGCCCCCTGCGACCCGGCCTGCATGCGCTGCCACGCCTCGTGCGCCACGCGCCGGATCGACAAGGTGCCGAAGCGCAGATGCGGCGACAGATAGCTCGGCCCCTTGACGGCGGGGAAGTCGCGCGCCGCGTGGTAGTCGTCGATGCGCTGCAGGAAATCCGCAAGCAGCTCGTGCGCGCCGGCCGATCCGGACGGCAGCTTGAGCGTGTGCAGGTTGGTCGGCTCGAAGCCGATCGCCTCGAGCGAAGGCACGCCGGGCGGGAGCATGTCGGGCAGCGGCGCGAGCGCGTCGGCGTAGCGGTCCACCGGGTAGGCCTTCAGATAGAAGGCATCGACCTTCTTCAGCCAGGCGTTCTTGTACGGCGTGAAGACGCTGTAGGCGTTGCCGCTGGCGGTCAGCACCTCGTTGCGCTCGAAGACGACATGGTCCTTGCTGGTGTGCAAGGCAATGCCCGCGCCGGCCAGCGCACCGCGCACCTGGGCGTCGCGCGCCAGCGCGGCGGGGTCGTCGTCGTGGTTGGCATACACCGCCTGCACGTGCAGCTCGCGGGCCAGGCGCGGAATCTCCTCGCGCGCCAGCGCATGCCGCACGATGAGCCCGTGCCGGCCGTCCAGGCGTTTGGCGACCGCCAGCCGCGCCAGCTGGTGGTCGAGGTCGATCAGGCTGTCGATGATGAACTCGACGCGCCGGTCGGCCTCGAGGCCGCGCTCGAGCAGCGGATCGAGGATCTCGCGGTCGAGCACGAACACGCACCAGACGCGGCGGGCGGCCTTCAGCGCGTGGTACAGCGCCGCGTGGTCCTCGGCTCGCAGATCGCGCCGAAACCAGACGAGCGCGCTGTCCAGGGGCTTTTCCATTTCCGCGCAGTCTGCCAGCGGAATAAAATGCCTGCATGGCATCCGGCGGCATCAACCTCACCAACCACTTCCTGATCGCCATGCCCGGGATGGCCGGCGACACCTTTGCCGGCAGCGTGATCTACCTGTGCGAGCACACCGAGAACGGCGCGCTTGGGCTGGTGATCAACAAACCCATCGACATCAAGCTGAAGAACCTGTTCGAGAAGGTCGAGCTCACGCTCGAGCGCGACGATCTGGCCGACGAGCCGGTGTACTTCGGCGGGCCGGTGCAGACCGAGCGCGGCTTCGTGCTGCACGAACGGCTGAGCGGCGACGGTGCCCACTACAACTCCTCGCTGCAGATCCCGGGCGGCCTGGAAATGACCACCAGCAAGGACGTGCTGGAAGCCTTGTCGAGCGGCGCGGGCCCGAAGAAGGTGCTGGTCACGCTCGGCTACAGCGGCTGGGGCGCCGGCCAGCTCGAAGAAGAACTCAAGCGCAACAGCTGGATCAATGTCGACGCGGCACCGGAGATCATCTTCGACACGCCGGTCGAGCAGCGCTACGACAAGGCCTTGTCGCTGCTGGGCATCGACCCGCGCATGCTGAGCCAGGAGGCGGGGCACGCATGAGTCTTGCCGCTGGCTATCCTGGGCGGGTGAACCGCACCTTCCGGACGCGGGCGCAAGGCGTTCGCCGGAGCCGTGCATGAGCGCTTTGCGCCATGCCGATCCGTCCCAGCCCCTTTCCTTTCTCGCTTTCGATTTCGGAACGCAGCGTATCGGCGTGGCCTCGGGCAACACCGTGACACGTACCGCGCAGCCGCTGCGCACGATCGCGGAGCCGGCGGCCACGCGGTTCGACGCCATCGGCCGCCTGATCGCCGAGTGGCGGCCCGACGCGTTGGTGGTCGGCGTTCCCTTCCATCCCGATGGTGCGCCGCACGACAATACGCAGCGCGCCAAGCGCTTCGCCCGCCAACTGCATGGCCGCTTCCACTTGCCGGTGCACGAGGTCGACGAGCGCTACACGACCACCGAAGCGCTGGCCTCGGGCGCACGCGACGTCGATGCGGCGTCGGCCGCGATCATCCTCGAACAATACATGGGCACACTCGTATGAACATCGGGAACTGGCTGTCATGAGCACCTTGCATCTCGACGCGGAAGCGCTGTACCGCGACCTGGTCGGCGGCGTGCGCGCAATGCTGCAGCCCAACGCCGCGCTGGTCGGCATCTGGTCCGGCGGCGCCTGGCTGGCCGAGCGGCTGCAGCAGGACCTGAAGCTCGACGGCGAGTGCGGCATCATCTCCAGCGCCTTGCACCGCGACGACTTCGACAAGCGCGGCCTCAGCGCCGACGCCGGGCAGACGCGGCTGCCGTTCGAGATCGAAGGCCGGCACATCGTGCTGATCGACGATGTGCTCTACACCGGCCGCACGACCCGCGCGGTGATCAACGAGCTGTTCGATTTCGGCCGGCCCGCGAGCGTGACGCTCGCGGTGCTGGTCGACCGCGGCGGGCGCGAGCTGCCGATCCAGCCGGCCTATTCGGCCGCGCGCATCACGTTGCCGGCCGAGCGCCGGCTTTCGCTGGCGCGCGACGAGGCCGGGCGTTTCAGCTTCGACATCAAAGAGGGGGAATGATGCTCTCGCGCCGCAACCCGCAGCTCAACAAACATGGCGAGCTGATCCACCTGCTCTCGATCGAAGGTCTGCCGCGTGCGGTGCTGCACCAGATCCTCGATACCGCGGGCACCTTTCTGAGCGTCAACGAGCGCGAGGTGAAGAAGGTGCCGCTCCTGCGCGGCAAGAGCGTGTTCAATCTCTTCTTCGAGAACAGCACGCGCACGCGCACCACCTTCGAGATCGCGGCCAAGCGGCTGTCGGCCGACGTGATCAACCTCGACATCGCACGCTCGTCGACAGCCAAGGGCGAGAGTTTGCTCGACACCATCGCCAACCTGAGCGCGATGCATGCCGACATGTTCGTCGTGCGCCACAGCGAGAGCGGTGCGCCCTACCTGATTGCGCAGCATTGCGCGCCGCACGTGCACGTGGTCAACGCCGGCGACGGACGCCATGCACACCCGACGCAGGGCCTGCTCGACATGTACACGATCCGCCACTACAAGCAGGACTTCACCCAGCTCACCGTGGCGATCGTCGGCGACATCGTGCATTCGCGTGTCGCGCGCTCCGACATCCATGCGCTGACCACGCTCGGCGTGCCCGAGGTGCGTGCAGTCGGGCCGAAGACGTTGGTGCCCGGCGACCTGCGCGAGATGGGCGTTCGGGTGTGCCACGACATGGCCGAAGGGATCCGCGGCGCCGACGTGATCATCATGCTGCGACTGCAGAACGAGCGCATGAGCGGGGCGATGCTGCCGAGCGCCGGGGAGTTCTTCAAGAACTACGGCCTCACGCAAGACAAGCTCGCGCTCGCCAAGCCCGACGCGATCGTCATGCACCCGGGGCCGATCAACCGCGGCGTCGAGATCGACTCGTCGGTGGCCGACGGCAAGCAGAGCGTGATCCTGCCGCAGGTCACCTTCGGCATCGCGGTGCGCATGGCCGTGATGTCGACCATCGCCGGAAACAACGCCTGAACCCCGGACACCAGCTCGCATGAAGATCCTTATTCAAAACGGCCGTGTGATCGATCCGGCCTCGGGCCGCGACGAGGTTGCCGACGTGGCGATCGCCGCCGGCCGCATCGTCTCCATCGGCCGCGTCAAGGCCGACTTCAATCCCAACCGAACGCTCGACGCCCGCGGGCTGGTCGTGGCACCCGGCCTGGTGGACCTGGCGGTGCGGCTGCGCGAGCCGGGCCATGAGCACGAGGGCATGCTCGAGAGCGAGATGGCCGCCGCGGTGGCCGGCGGCGTGACGAGCCTCGTCTGCCTGCCCGATACCGACCCGGTGCTCGACGAGCCGGGCCTGGTGGAGATGCTCAAGTTCCGCGCCCGCAACCTCAACCAGGCGCATGTCTATCCGCTCGGCGCGCTGACACGCGGCCTGGCCGGCGAGGTGCTGACAGAGATGGCCGAACTCACCGAGGCGGGCTGCGTCGGTTTCTCCCAGGCCGAGGTACCGATCCGCGACACGCTGGTGCTGCACCGGGCCTTGCAGTACGCATCGACCTTCGGCTACTCGACCTGGCTGCGCGCCAACGATGCCTACCTGGGCAACGGTGTGGCGGCCAAGGGGGCGCTGGCCACGCGCATGGGACTTTCGGGCGTGCCGGCGATCGCCGAGACGATCGCGCTCAATACCATCTTCGAGTTGGTGCGCGACACAGGCGCGCGTGTTCACCTGTGCCGGCTCAGCAGCGCAGCGGGCATCGAACTCGTGCGTCGCGCCAAGGCCGAGAAGCTGCCGATCACCTGCGACGTCAGCGTGAACCATCTGCACCTGATCGACCTGGACATCGGCTACTTCAACGCCGCGATGCGCCTCACGCCGCCGCTGCGCCAGCAGCGCGACCGCGACGCGATCCGCGCCGGGCTGGCAGACGGCACCATCGACGCGCTGGTCAGCGACCACACCCCGGTCGACGAGGACATGAAGAACCTGCCCTTTGCCGAAGCCGAGCCGGGCGCCACGGGGCTCGAGCTGCTGCTGAGCCTGGCCCTGCAATGGGGCGAAGAGGCCGGGCTGTCGCTGCATGCCACGCTCGCGCGCCTGACCAGTGCGCCGGTCGAGGTGCTGGGCGAGTCGCTGGGTTCGCTCGCATCGAGCGCCGGCAAGCTGGTCGAGGGCGGCGTTGCCGACCTCTGCGTCTTCGATCCGAGCGAACGCTGGGCAGTGGAGCCGGGGGCATTGAAAAGCCAGGGCAAGCACACTCCGTTTGCCGGACATGAACTGCCGGGCCGGGTGCGCTGGACGCTGGTGTCGGGGCACGTCGCGCACGAGGCGCTCTGATCCCGACCTTGCCGGTCGCGCTGTGGCGCATCGCCCGCGCCGTCGTGCACGTGCTGCACGGCGCACTGCTGTGTGCGCTGGTCTTTCCGTTCCTCACACCGGCGCGGCGGCAGCAGCGCGTCGGCTGGTGGTCACGCCGCATGCTGCACAAGCTGGGTATCACCCTCGCGAGCCGCGGCACGCCGCGCGTCGGGGCGACGCTGCTGGTCGCCAACCACGTCTCGTGGCTCGACATCCTCGCCATCAACGCCGTGCAGCCCGCGCGCTTCGTCTCCAAGGCCGACGTTCGCGGCTGGCCGCTGATCGGCTGGCTGGTCGCCTGCGGAGGCACGCTCTTCATCGAGCGTGAACGCAAGCGCGATGCGCTGCGTGTCGTGCACCAGGTCGCCGAGGCGCTGCAGCAAGGGCAGGTCGTCGCCGTCTTTCCGGAAGGCACGACCAGCGAAGGCCATGATCTGCTGCCCTTCCACGCCAATCTGCTGCAGGCCGCGATCTCGACCGGCACG
>CAJPFZ010000165.1 GCA_905339355.1 Burkholderiaceae bacterium | reverse complement strand
AGCTGGAGGTGATGAAGATGCGGGGGCAGCCCACCCTGCCGGGGCTGCACACCTTCCGCATCAGCGACGGGGGCATCAGCGTCTTCGCGGCGGCCCGCCTTGCCGATGCGACCGCCGACGCAGCGCCGCCGCAGCAGGGGGGTCGCATCGGGCTCGGCGTGCCGGGCCTCGACGAGATGATGGGCGGCGGCCTGCCGCGCGGCTACTCGCTGCTCGTGGCAGGGCCCTCGGGCTCGGGCAAGAGCATCATGGCGGCAGCCTTCCTCGCCGAAGGCGCGCGCCGCGGCGAGACCGGCGTCGTCGCGTCCTTCGAGCAGCGGCCCAATCGCGCGCGCAGCCGCATCGTGGCGGACCTGATCGACGGCGGCAGCGTGGCGCTGGTCGATACGCGCACCACCGGGCTGTCGGTGGACGAGATCGCTGTGCAGCTCGTCAACGAGATCCGCCGTGTCAAGGCAAGCCGGGTGGTCATCGATTCGCTGTCCGGCTTCGAGCTGGCGCTCGCGCCCACGTTCCGCGAAGACTTTCGCGAATCGCTGTCGCGCATGATGTCGGCGCTCGCGAGCACCGGCGCGACGGTGCTGCTGACCTCCGAACTCGAAGACCGCTACATCGACCTGCGCTTCAGCCCCTATGGCACCGCCTTCCTCACCGACGCGATCATCGTGCAGCGCTACATCGAGCTCGACAGCCGGCTGCAGCGCGTGATGGCGGTGGTGAAGGTGCGCGCGAGCGCCCACTCCAACGGCCTGCATCTGTTCCACATCGAGGAAGACGGCATCCACATCGGCCCGATCCTCGCCGACCACGAAGGCCTGCTGGGCGGCCAGCCGAGCCGGCGCACCGCCTGAGAGGCACGCGCATCGCCATGTCCGACCACGCGCCCGCCACCAGCGACGCCGCCGAGGAGCGCCGGCTGGACGAAGCCAGGCGCACGCTGGCGGCGCTGCAGGCACAGGCGGATGCGGTTCGTGCCGAACTCGCGCGGCTGCGCCGCGACCTCACCCAGGCGCAGGAAGAATTCAGCGAGATGCGCGGCGTGCAGCTGCTCGAAGCGAACGAACAGCTGCTGCTGGCCGCCTTGCAGGCCGATGCGGTCGCCCGCACGGCGGTGGGCAATCTCGACGAGCTGACACGCAGCGCGCAGCGCGATGCGCTCACCGACACGCCCAACCGCATCTCGATGGGCGAACGGCTTGACAGCGCGATCGCCATGGCCCGACGGCATGAAAAGCACGTGGGCGTGCTGTTCGTCGACCTGGACGGTTTCAAGGAGATCAACGACACGCTCGGCCACGCCGCCGGCGACGAGGTGCTGCGCGCGGCGTCGCGGCGCCTGGCCTCGGCGGTGCGCGAATCGGACACCGTCAGCCGGCACGGCGGCGACGAATTCGTCGTGCTGCTGCCCGACGTGGCCAAGGCGAGTGACGTGGCCCCGATCGCCGAGAAGATGCTGCACGCGCTGGCGGCGCCCGCGCATGTGGGCGACCAGGAGTTGCCGCTTTCGGCCAGCATCGGCGTCGCGGTCTACCCCGAAGACGGCGAAGACGCGCAGACGCTCGTCAGTCGCGCCGATGCCGCGATGTACCGCGCCAAGCGCCAGGGCGGGCACGCGTATGCCTTCCACGCGGACTCGGTCGTCGGCGAACTCGAGCCCGCCGCCGCGCGCCCGGCGCCCGAGGCGGCATCGGCGCGCGATCGATCCGCGTGGCCGGCGCAGCGCCACCTTGACCTGCGCGAAGCCAACGAGCAGCTGGTGATCGCCGCCATGACGGCGCAGGAGCTGGAGCACCAGGTCGAGGAGATGCATGCCCGGCAGATCAAGTTCCTCGCGATGGTGGCGCACGAGCTGCGCAATCCGCTGGCGCCGATCCGCACGGCGGCCGAGCTGCTCAAGCGTGCACGCACCGACGAGGCGCTGGTGGCCAAGGTGCAAGGCGTGATCGAACGCCAGATCGGCCACATGACGCGGCTGGTCGAAGACCTGCTCGACGGGGCGCGCGTCAGCACCGGCAAGTTCCGCCTGGAGACTGAGCAGGTGAACATGGCCGACACCCTGTGGACGGCGGCGGACGCCTGCCGCGCGGCGATGGACACGAAGCAGCAGCAGTTGACGGTGGCGCTGCCCGAGGGCCCGCTGCGCGTGCGCGGCGACCCGGTGCGCCTGGCTCAGGTGTTCGGCAACCTGCTGGAGAACGCCTCCAAGTACACGCCCGAAGACGGGCACATCGCGCTGTCCGCGGCGGTGGAGGGCGGCAGCATCGTCGTCACCGTCTCCGACGACGGCATGGGCATCACGCGCGAGGCGCTGGGCCACGTGTTCGACCTGTTCGTGCAGGGCACGCGAGCCATGACGGCGCAGAACCGCGGCCTCGGCATCGGCCTGGCAGTGGTGCGAGAGCTGGTCGAGGCGCACGGCGGCACGGTCGAGGCGCGCAGCGCCGGCAAGGACCTGGGCAGCGCGTTCATCGTCACGTTGCCGGCGGACGGCGACGCCGTCACGCCGCCGGGCGCGACCACCACGAGCGGGTAGCGCGCCCGAGCAAGGGCAGCGCCGCGCCCCCGATGAGGGCGGCGGCGCCTTCGGCGAGCGTGATGTGGGCCACGTTGGCATTGGCGAAGCCGAGCAGCGGCGCGGCCACCACGCCCCCCAACACCCCGCCACAGGCGGCAGCGACACCGGTGAAGAACAGCGTGTCTTCGCGCGAGCGCCAGCGCATGGCATGAATCAACAGGCCTGCTGCCAGGCCGAGCAAGAGGCATCCCAACAGGCTCGGCATGCTGCTTCCCTTCAGCGCGATGCCGCGGCTGCCACGGCGAGATGCGACACTTCACGCGCTGCCATGCCGGCGACCGGCAGCGTCTGCGAAGATGAGGCCATGCTGTCCATGTGGGATTTCTTGACGCGATGCTGCGCCCTGCCGGGTAGCCCGGTCTGTGCGCTGTCGCACCGAGCGGGCGCCGCATGACGGCCGCTGCGGACAAGCCTGCCAAGAATGAACGGATCGGGCCGCCGCCGGATCCGCGCCAGAACCGGCTGCTGGCGGCACTGCCCGAGGCCGAGTACGGCCGCTGGCTGGCGCAGCTGGAGCCGGTGGACCTGCCTTTGGGCAAGGTCATCTACGAGTCGGGCAGCCGGTTGAGCCACGTGTACTTCCCGACCACCGCCATCGTCTCGCTGCTGTACCTGATGGAAGACGGCGCCTCGGCCGAGATCGCGGTGGTGGGCTTCGACGGCCTCGTCGGCATCTCGCTCTTCATGGGCGGCGAAACGACGCCGAGCCGGGCGGTGGTGCAAAGCGCCGGACACGGCTACCGGCTCAAGGCGAGCGTGCTGATGCAGGAGTTCAACCGTGCCGGGCCGGTGCTGCACCTGCTGCTGCGCTACACGCAGGCGCTGATCACGCAGATGGCGCAGACCTCGGTGTGCATCCGCCACCATTCGCTCGACCAGCAGCTGTGCCGCCTGCTGCTGCTGAGCCTGGACCGCCTGCCGTCGAACGAACTCGTGATGACGCAGGAACTCATTGCCAGCATGCTGGGCGTGCGCCGCGAGGGAGTGACCGAGGCCGCGGGCAAGCTGCACGAGGCCGGCTTGATCAGCTATCGGCGCGGCCACATCACCGTGCTCGACCGCCCCGGGCTCGAGCAGCGCACCTGCGAGTGTTATGCGGTGATGAAGCGCGAATACGACCGGCTGCTGCCGGCGACGATCGCGACCTGATGCGCGCTTGCGGCCGGGCGTGCCCGGCCGAGGCTCAAGCCTTCTGCTCGCGCAGATCGAACTCGCGCACCATCACCGGCTCGATCGAGCCTTGCGCCACGCGCCGTCGCACGGCGTCGTCGATCTCCTGCGCGT
Organism: Burkholderiaceae bacterium; assembly: GCA_905339355.1. Lineage (GTDB taxonomy): Bacteria > Pseudomonadota > Gammaproteobacteria > Burkholderiales > Burkholderiaceae_C > Albitalea. Next base: position 367 of record CAJPFZ010000165.1, on the reverse strand, counting down.
GCGCGAGGTAGGTCTGCAGCGGGTCTTCGTTCTGGCCATCAGGGCGAAAGCGGAAGTGCAGCGCCGAGCGCGTGATGCTCGCGCCGACCAGCTTGTCGTCGACCTGAACCCAGAACCGGACGGTGCCGGAGTCTTCGTGGAAGAACGGGGGCTGCGACATGGTGACCTCGGGGCGGGCAGTGGGGGCGGGCGGCGCGGACCGAGTGATCCGGCGCGTCAGCGGTGCCTGAGGGTACCCGTTTCGCGAATGCGGCTTCGCGCGGGCACACTACGGCTCCTCGTTCACCGGCGCCTGCGCCTCGTCGACAGCGGAGACTTCATCCATGAGCGTCATTGAATCCAGAGTGATCAACATCGAGGACCTGCA